>JAYRTK010000163.1:0-7688 GCA_041919595.1 Lysobacteraceae bacterium | reverse complement strand
CAGCGAAGCGGCCAAGGCGCCCCGTCTGGCCGAGAACTTCGACAAGCTCGATGCCAACAAGGACGGCAGGCTCAGCGCCGACGAGCGCCCGCAGCGCGGTGGCCGTCATGGCGGGAAAGGCGGTCGCAACGGTGGAATGGCCAAGCTCGACACCAACGGCGACGGCGCCATCGATCGCGCCGAAGCGGCCAAGGCACCGCGGCTGGCCGAGCGTTTCGACCAGCTCGACAAGAACAAGGATGGCCGCATCGGCGCCGACGAACGTCCGCAGCACGGCGGTCGCCGGGGCGGTCGTGAAGATGGCCCGGGCGGACGCGGCGGCGAGCGGATGGTCCAGCTCGACAAGAACGGCGACGGTCGTTTCAGCCGCGAGGAACTCGCCGGCCATGAGCGCGCGTTGCAGAACTTCACCGCGATCGACGGCAACAAGGACGGCTTTCTGACCCGCGAGGAAATGAAGACCTACCATCAGGCCCATCGCGGCGAAGGCAGGCCGCAGCCGAAGCCCTGACGGTCCCGGACGCTTCAGTGCAGTGTCGTGAACGGCGCCGGTCGATCCGGCGCCGTTCGCGTTTCAGGGGCGCGATTCAGAGGACGACGCGCTCGATCCGCCATTGCAGGTCGTCGCGCCGCACCTCGAGGGTTCTCGTCTGCGCCCGGCGCCGACCGTCGGTGCCGGTATCGGCCACTTCCACCTGCACCGTACCGCCACCGGAACCGTCGGTGCGATATTCCCGGATCTCGATCGTGAGCGCCGCGGTCGCATCCGTCGCGCAGGCGGAACGTGGACGGATGCGCGCGCGCTCCGTCTCCGGCAGTTGTTCGAGCACCCGCGGCGCGGGGTCTGCCCCGTCCACGGCAAGACAGACCGTCCCGTCGTCGTGCGCCCCCAGTTCGGCGGCGATGAGCTTGGCCGCGAGCGCGGTCGGCGTGTCCACGACATAGGTCGCGGCATCGGGCGTCGGTGCATCGGATGCCGGCAGGGGGGCGGCGGGTGTGGCGCCCGGCGTCGCCGGAGCGGTCGACGCGACCTTCGGCGCCGAGCGCCAGGCGAAGAGGCCGAATCCCATCGCGGCCGCGATCGCGACCAGCAGCCCCATCTTCAGCCGGAACATCCGCTTGCGGCCGGCCTCGTCCGTGCTCGGGCGGTCGCGTTCGAGCACCGATGTCGGCAGATAACTGGTGGGCGAACGGCCGGAGTCGAGCAGGCCGAGCGCGCGCAGCAGCTCGCGCGCCTTCGGTTGGTCGTCCGACCGCACCACCCACACCGCGGGCTGCGGTTGCTGATCGGCTTCGCGATAACTGAAATTTCCGCGTCGGGCACCGCGGTACGAGCGACCGTTGGTGATCCGTGCTTCGATGCCCTGTTCCTCGAGCAACTGCGCGACGCGCTCGACGTTTTCCAGGCGGGGACTGCTGAAGATCTGACGCATGAGGATCAACCCGTGTGTTTGCCGTCGTCGAGCACGCGGATCATCCCTTCCTGCGACGTGCTCGCGATCAGATGCCCGGCGCGGTCGAAGATCTGGCCGCGCGCCAGGCCGCGTGCGCCCTGCGCGCTGGGGCTGTCGATCGAATACAGCAGCCAGTCGTCGGCGCGGAACGGGCGGTGGAACCACATCGTGTGGTCGAGCGACGCCATCTGCACGTTCGGCTGGTAATAGCTGATGCCGTGCGGAAAGGTCGTGGTGCCCAGCAGATGGAAGTCGGAGGCGTAGGCCAGCAGGGCGCGATGCAGTTCCGGCGCGTCGCCGACGGGCTCGCCGAGCTTGAACCAGACCTGCTGGAACGGCGGCCGCTTCGGCGGGTTCAGTTCGTCGCGGGGATAGATCGGGCGGAACTCGAACGGCCCCATCCGGTTGAGCCAGCGCTGCACCTTGCTGGGCAACTGGGCGAGCGATTCGGGCGTCAGTTTCGGGGTCGGGGCCACGTCCTCGGGCATCGGCACGTTCGGCATCGGCAACTGATGCTCGGCGCCGTCCTCGTGGATCTGGAACGAACACGCGCAGACGAAGATCGGTTGTCCGTGCTGGATCGCGGTCACCCGGCGCACCGAGAAGCTGCCGCCGTCGCGGGTGCGGTCCACGTCGTAGACGATCGGGTGCTCGATGTCGCCGGCGCGCAGGAAATAGGCATGCAGCGAGTGCGCCGCGCGCGCTCCCTTGTCGGGATCGACCGCCTCCAGCGTCGCCTGCGCCGCCGACAGGGCCTGTCCCAGCACCTGCCCCCCGAACACGTATTTGGTCCCGATGTCGCGGCTCTGGCCGCGGAACAGATTGTTTTCCAGGCGCTCCAGCGACAGCAGCTCGATCAGTTCGGAAACGGGGGAGGACATGGCGGTGCCGGTGGGTGCGTCCGCGGAATTATAGGCCGCGCTCTGCCGGGACGCCCCTGCCGGGCACCGTGCGCCGGCGACGCTGCGTTGCCGGCATGGCGTCGTCGACGCAGGCCCGACGTGCCACGCTGCCGCCCATGCGGCCGCTCCGTGCCGTCGGGAAACCATCATGACCATGCTCATCGTCCCTCGCGTTCACGATCTCGGCGATTTCGAGGTGCGCCGGGCGGTACCCACGATCCAGGCCCGCAGCGTCGGTCCGTTCGTGTTCGTCGATCACATGGGGCCGGCGGTGTTCGCGCCGGGCAAGGGCATCGACGTGCGCCCCCACCCCCACATCGGCCTGGCCACGGTCACGTTCCTGTGGAACGGGCGGCTCCGCCATCGCGACAGCCTCGGCACGATCCAGGACATCGGTCCCGGCGACGTCAACTGGATGACCGCCGGCCGCGGCATCGCCCATTCCGAGCGCACGCCGCAGCCCCAGCGCGATGCCGGACAGGCACTGCACGGCCTGCAGACCTGGGTGGCGTTGCCGAAGGCCGATGAAGAGATCGCGCCGGCCTTCCATCACCATGCCGCCGCCGGTCTGCCGCGGATCGAACGGCCGGGCGCACTGCTCCGGATCGTCGCCGGTCGCGCCTACGGCGAAACATCGCCGGTACGCGTGTTCGCCGACACCCTCTACGTCGCCATCGACCTCGCGCCGGAGGCGGAGATCGAACTCGACGCGCGGCACCGGCAGCGCGCGCTCTACGTGCTCGAAGGCGACGCGCGGCTCGACGGCGTCGACATCCCCGCGATGCATCTGGTCGTGCTCGACGACGGCGTGCGCCATCGCCTGCAGGCGAAGACGCCGCTCAAGGCGATGCTGCTCGGTGGCGAACCGCTCGACGGCCCGCGCCATCTGTGGTGGAACTTCGTGTCTTCGTCGAAGGAGCGCATCGAGCAGGCGAAACACGACTGGATCGTCGGCAACTTCGGCGATGTGCCCGGCGAGACGGAATTCATTCCGCTGCCGGAGCGCTGAACGTCGTTGCGCGCATCGTCATCCCGGACGCGGCAAGCGACCGCTGCCCGCCGATCCGTTCAGGGCAGCAGGCGCTCCCACGTCACCGACTGCATCACCCGCGCCCACGGAAACAGCGGCCCCGGGTCGCGCTTGCGCGGCACCTGCACCGCCGGGTCGTCGATCGCCGTTTCCATCTCGCGATCCAGATCCTCGTGGCCGGCGATGAATTTCACCGAGGGGAACTGCTGCTGCAATTGTCCGAGCAGCGCGATCAGGGCGACGACCTGCGCTTCGGGGTAGGGTTCGTCCATCGCCTGGTGCTTCGAATCGCGCCAGTGCGGGTAGCGGCCGGTGTTGACCAGCTCGATGCCGATCGAGCGCGGGTTGTAGCCGCGGACGTGGTGGGCGACGCGATCCGGACGCACGTACAGCTGGATGCGGCCGTCGCGGTCGATGTAGTAATGGCCGCTGTTGCCGGTGCCGCTGCCTTCGTAGAGCACGCGCTCGCCGAAGTCGCGCGCCGACGCCAGCGTCGGCGTTTCGGTGCAGTGGATGACGACCAGGTCGATCTGCGACAGTGGCCGCGCGTCGAGTTTCAGCTCGTACGGCAGCGGGTCGATCTCGACCGGCGGGAGTGGCGGAAGGTCGGGCAGCATGGGCCGGATGCTAGCATTGCGCGATGCCTCTGCCGCCCCCCGATTCCGAACTCCACCGCCTGATGACGCGGTTCCCGCGTGCGGGAGCGGTGCGCTGGATCGGCCTGCGGCCGGCCCGCGATGTGCCGATGCGCGCCGTGGAGCAGGCCGAGGCCGTCGCGGGCAGGGGACTGCGCGGTGATCGCTATGGTTCGGGCAGCGGCAAGCGCGGGATCACTCTGATCCAGGCCGAACACCTGTCGGCGATCGCCGCGCTGGCCGGGCTGGACCAGGTCCTGCCGGAAACCCTGCGCCGCAATCTGGTGGTCTTCGGGCTGCCGGTGATCGCGCTGAAGGGCCAGCGGTTCCGCATCGGCGATGTGGTCTGCGAGGGCACCTCGCCCTGCGATCCCTGTTCGCGGATGGAAACCGCGCTCGGCCCCGGCGGTTACAACGCGATGCGCGGCCATGGCGGCCTGTGCGCACGCATTCTCGAGGGCGGCACGCTGCGGATCGGCGATGCGGTCGAATGGATCGGAGATTGAACCTGCGCATGCGCGGACACTGCATTCTTTCCCACGGCTTCGAAAGCGGCCCCGACGCCACCAAGGTGACGGCGCTCGCCGAGGTGGCCGAACGCTTCGGTTGGACCCATGAGCGTCCGGATTACACCGATCTCGACGCGAAACGCGAGATCAGCACGGTCGGCGACGTGCCGGCACGGCTGGAGCGCCTGCGCGCGCTGGCGCAGGCCGCGGCCGCGCGTGGCCCGCTGGTGCTGGCCGGCTCCAGCCTGGGCGCGTACATCTCGGCGCGGATCGCGCTCGATGTCCCGGTGCGGGCGCTGTTCCTGATGGCGCCACCGCTGACGATGGGACCGCTGGCCGCGCTGGAAGCGCCGCCGGTGCCGGTCTCGATCGTCCACGGCTGGGATGATGAATTGATTCCCGCGATGGACGTGGCGCGCTGGGCCCAGGCGCGGCGGGCACGGTTGCTGATGGTCGACGACAGTCATCGGCTGGCGGCCCATGTGCCCGCGACCGCCGAGGCGTTCGCGGCGCTGCTGGCGGGGGTGTCCGAATGAAATTCTTCGTTTCGTGCGCGAAAGGACTCGAATATCTGCTGGCCGACGAGCTGGTCGCGCTCGGCTGCGTCCGCGCCACCGCCGCGCGCGCCGGCGCCAACGCGGAAGGTTCGCTGCAGGACGCGCAGCGTGCGGTGCTGTGGTCGCGCCTCGCCAGCCGCGTGCTGTGGCCGATCGCCGAATACGACTGCCCCGACGAGCGCGCGCTCTATGCCGGCGCCGCGGCGGTCGACTGGTCGCAGCATCTGCGCGTGGGCATGAGCCTCGCGGTGGACGCGCACGTGTCGGGCGACGCCATCACCCATGCGCGCTACGCCGCGCAGCGGATCAAGGACGCCATCGTCGATACCCTGCGCGGGCCGGACGGCGAGCGGCCGAGCGTCGATCTGGACAACCCCGACCTGCGGTTGAGTCTGGTGGTGAAGGCCCACAAGGCCGGCGCGTCGAAAGCGATTCTCTCCGTGGACCTCGGCGGCGGACCGCTGCATCGTCGCGGCTGGCGCCAGACCCAGGGCGAAGCGCCGCTGAAGGAAACGCTGGCCGCCGCCGTACTGATGCGCGGCGGCTGGCCGGCGCTGTACCACGAAGGCAGCGCGTTGCTCGATCCGATGTGCGGCAGCGGCACGCTGTTGATCGAAGGCGCGCTGATGGCCGCCGATGTCGCGCCCGGGTTGATGCGCGATGCCGGCGTGATGCAGACGCCGTCGCGCTGGCGCGGGTTCGACGTGATCGCCTGGCGCGCGCTGGTGGACGAGGCCGAAACCCGCTCGGCGGCCGGCATCGCCGCGCTGCGCGCCTGCTTCCACGGCAGCGATCTCGATCCGCACGCGATCCGTGCCGCGCAGGAGAACGCCGCGCGTGCGGGCGTCGCCGAGCGCATCGCCTTCGACGTGCGCGACGTGGCGCAACTGGCCGCGATCGATGTCGAGCGCGGCCTCGTGGTCTGCAACCCGCCGTACGATGCGCGCCTCGCCGCCGACCCGATGCTGTACCGCACGCTCGGCACGGCGCTGAAGCGCGCGGTGCCCGGCTGGAAGGCGAGTCTGCTCTGCGGCGACGCCGAACTGGCGCGCGCCACCGGTCTGCGGGCGGCGAAGAAATACCAGGTGTTCAACGGCGCGATCGAATGCGCGCTGATCGTCTGCGATCCGATCCTGCCGCCGCAGAAGGATCGTCCGGTCGAGGTCGAACCGCAGGCGTTGAGCGAAGGCGCGCGGATGGTCTCCAACCGCATCCGCAAGAATCTCAGGGCGAGCAAAAGCTGGCGTTCGCGCGAAGGCGTGACCTGCCATCGCGTCTACGATGCGGACATTCCCGAATACGCGGCTGCGGTCGACGTGTACATCGGCGATGTCACCGGCGAGTTGTGGCTGCACGTGCAGGAATACGCCGCGCCGGCCGAGATTCCGGAAGCGACCACCCGCAGGCGATTGCAGGAACTGCTCGCGGGCGCGCGCGATGCGTTCGCGGCGCCGCGCGAACGCGTCGCGGTGAAGACGCGCGCGAAAGGCAAGGGCGGCAGCAAGTACGCCGACAGCGGCGCGTTCAAGCGCGGCGACACCCTCGACGTGCGCGAGGGCACGGCGCTGCTGCGGGTGAATCTGTTCGATTATCTCGATACCGGCCTGTTCCTCGATCATCGGCCGATGCGGCTGCGCATCGCGCAGGAGGCGAGGAACGCACGTTTCCTCAATCTGTTCGCGTACACCGGCGCGGCCACCGTGCATGCCGCGGTCGGTGGCGCGGCGCAGACCACGTCGGTGGATCTGTCCGCGACCTATCTGCAGTGGTGTTCCGACAATCTGCGGCTCAACGGTCTCGGCGGTGCCCGGCACCGGCTGGTGCAGGCCGATGTCCTGACCTGGCTGCTCGCCGATCGCGGCGAATACGACCTGATTTTCTGCGACCCGCCGACCTTCTCGAATTCCGCTCGCGCCGACGATTTCGACGTGCAGCGCGATCACGTGCGCCTGCTGCAGGCGGCGATGGCGCGACTGGCGTTCGGCGGCACCCTGTATTTCTCGAACAATTACCGTCGCTTCCGATTCGACGAGGCCGGAATCTCGGCCTTCGCCGACTGCGAGGAGATCAGCGCCGACACCATTCCGCCGGATTTCGCCCGCAATCCGCGCATCCACCGGACCTGGCGACTGCGGGCGCGCTGATCGCTCTCGTCGGCCGTGCTGCCGCAACGATACGTTCCGGCCGCGGGGCTGGGATGGCGGCGGGACGGCCGCATCCTGTCGCGATCCCCAACGCCGACCGGAGTCCGCCATGACCGACACCACCGCTTTCGCCCGCATCGTCCGCAGCGTTCGCGGCGAAGCCACTTCCGATGGCGCCGGCGTGCGCCTGCGGCGGGTCATCGGCGGCACGGCGCTGCCCGACCTCGATCCGTTCCTGTTGCTCGACGAGTTCGGCACCGATCGCGCCGAGGACTACATCGCCGGTTTTCCCGATCATCCGCACCGCGGCTTCGAGACCGTGACCTACATGCTCGACGGCCGCATGCGCCATCGCGACAACCACGGCAACGAAGGCTTGCTGACGCCGGGCTCGGTGCAGTGGATGACCGCCGGTCGCGGACTTGTGCACTCGGAGATGCCCGAGCAGCAGGAAGGA
>JAYRTK010000162.1:7367-7694 GCA_041919595.1 Lysobacteraceae bacterium | reverse complement strand
CGTCCGCCACGACGGTCAAGCTTGCGACAGCGGAGGACCCGCCGACAATGGAGGCGACAGCGGGCGCTTGCCCGGATCGCCCGCCACCTCGCGCACCAGCTTCGGCACCAGATAGCCCGACAACCGGGCCATCAGTGCCGCATGCAGCGCGAGGGCGCGATCGTCTTCGACCTCGAAATGCGCGGCGCCCGTCACCCGGTCCAGCTGATGCAGGTAGTAGGGCAGCACGCCGGCGGCGAAGCCGCGCTCGGACAGGTCCGCCAGCGCTTCGACGCCGTCGTTGACCCCGCGCAGCAGCACCGCCTGGTTGAGCAGGACGACGCCGGC
>JAYRTK010000162.1:0-7357 GCA_041919595.1 Lysobacteraceae bacterium | reverse complement strand
CATCGTCACCGGCCAGGGCAGATCGCGGAGCCAGGTCAGCAGCGCCGCGTCGACCCGGTCCGGCAGCACCACCGGCAGGCGGGTGTGGATCCGCAGCCGGCGCAGGTGCGGGATCCGCGACAGTCTCGCGGTCAGTTCGGCCAGTTTCGGGGTCGCCAGCGACAGCGGATCGCCGCCGGACAGGATGACCTCGTCGATCGTGGTGTCGGCCCGGATCGCGTCCACCGCCGCCGCCCATTGCCCGGCCGCGGCGGTTTCCTCCGCGTAGGGGAAATGCCGGCGGAAGCAGTAGCGGCAGTGCACCGCGCAACTGCCGGTGGCGATCAGCAGCGCCCGCCCGCGGTATTTCCGGATCACCCCGGCCGCGGCCTTCGCGGCACCGTCGCCCACGGCGTCCAGCCCGAATCCGGGCATCGGCCGCAGCTCCTCGTCCAGCGGCAGCACCTGGCGCAGCAGCGGGTCGTGCGGGTCGCCCGGCCGCATGCGGGCGACGAAGGCATGCGGCACCCGCAGGGGGAACTGCGCCGCGGCCTCTGCCGACAGGGCCGGGACCCGGCCGGTCAGATCGAGCAGGGCCAGCAGTTCGGCGGGGTCGCGCACGGCGTCGCGCCACTGGCGTTTCCAGTCGGCGCCCGGTGCGGGCTGCGTCGGACGGGGGACAGCGGGTATCATAGGGAGTTCGGTCGGACGGTTCGTTGGGACGCGCCGGCACTCCGGGGCCCAGCCCTACATTCTAGCCGCCCGCGGGTCCGACGGACCGCGACGGTCCTGCAGACGACACCATCAGACGATTCCATTAGGAGCACCCCCATGGCCAGCCTGGGCATGAACGATGTCAAGACCGGACAGAAGATCCTGGTCAACAACGATCCCTGCGTCATCACCGAGACCGAATACGTCAAGCCGGGCAAGGGCCAGGCCTTCACCCGCATCAAGTACCGCAACATCAAGTCGGGCCGCGTGGTCGAAATGACCATGAAGGCGACCGATTCGGTGGAAGTGGCCGATGTCGTCGATACCGACATGCAGTTCCTCTACAGCGACGGCGAGTACTGGCACTTCATGAACCAGGAATCGTTCGAGCAGGTGCAGGCCGACAAGGCCGGCATGGGCGGCGCCGAGAAGTGGCTGAAGGGCGAGGAAGCCTGCGTGGTGACCCTGTGGAACGGCAACCCGATCAACGTCCAGCCGCCGAACTTCGTGGAACTGAAGATCGTCGAGACGGATCCCGGTGTGAAGGGCGATACCGCCGGCACCGGCGGTAAACCGGCGACCCTCGAAACCGGCGCCGTCGTCCGCGTGCCGCTGTTCGTGGCCCAGGACGAGGTCATCAAGGTCGACACCCGCTCCGGCGAATACGTCAGCCGCGTGAAGTGATTGATGCATGGAGGCCCGCGCAACGGGTCTCGTTGCGAATCAAGCATCCCGAGCCGCAGGCGAGGGGATGCTCTCGAAGGAAGCCCGCCCAGAAGGCGGGCTTCCTCGTTTCCGACCGCCTGCGGGCGGCCCCGGGATGCGTCCACGATGGGGCGAGTGCCGCCTGCGGCGCGGGAATGCGACAATATCGACATGACCTATCAGCCCGTATCCGAAGCCCTTGTCCCGGAATCCTGCGATCTCCTGATCGAAGCCCGCCATGTGATCCCGATGGATCGCGACGGCGTCGTGCTCGAACACCACGCGGTCGCGGTGCGCGATGGCGTGATCCTCGCCGTGCTGCCGATCGCCGAGGCGCGCGCCCGCTTCGAGGCCAAGGAAACGGTCTCGCGACCGGAAGGAGCGTTGATTCCCGGTCTCGTCAACGCCCATTGCCACAACCCGATGACGCTGATGCGCGGCGTCGCCGACGACCTGCCGCTGAAGCAGTGGCTGCAGGAACACATCTGGCCGATCGAGGGCGCGATCATGGGGCCGGAATACGTGGCCGACGGCGTCGCCCTGGCCATCGCCGAGATGCTCCGCGGCGGCACCACCTGCTGCAACGAGAACTACTTCTTTCCGGACGTGCAGGCCGCGACCTACAGGCGCCACGGGTTCCGCGTCCGCGTCGGTCTGCCGGTGATCGATTTCCCGACCGCGTGGGCGAAGAGCGACGACGAATACTTCGACCGCGCCGGCGAGGTCCACGACCAGTGGCGCCATGACGCGCTGGTGTCGACCGCGTTCGCGCCGCATGCGCCGTACACCGTGTCCGACGACAACTTCGAACGCATCCGGATGCTTGCCGATCAGCTCGACGTGCCGGTGCATCTGCACACGCACGAGACCGCGCAGGAAGTCGCGCAGTCGCAGCAGAAACACGGCCAGCGTCCGATCGCGCGGCTCGATCGCCTCGGGCTGGTCAACGATCGCCTGATCGCGGTGCACATGACCCAGCTCACCGATGCCGAGATCGCGCTGTGCGCCGAGCGCGGCGTCAACGTGGTGCACTGCGCGGAATCCAATCTCAAGCTCGCGTCGGGTTTCTGCCCGGTGGCGAAGCTGCTGCGGGCGGGGATCAACGTCGCGATCGGGACCGACGGCTGCGCCAGCAACAACGACCTCGACATGTTCGGCGAAACGCGCACCGCGGCGCTGCTGGCGAAGGCGGTGGCCGAGGACGCCGCAGCCTTCGACGCCTTCAGCGCGCTGCGCGCGGCGACCCTCGGCGGCGCCCGCGCGATGGGCCTGGACGACCGCATCGGTTCGATCCGGCCCGGGAAACAGGCCGATCTGACCTGCGTCGATCTGTCCGCGCTGGAAACCCGGCCGCTGCATCACGTGCTGTCGCAACTGGTCTACGCGACCGGCCGGCATCAGGTGTCGGACGTGTGGATCGCCGGCCGGCCGAAACTGCGCGACCGCATGCTGGTCGACATGGATCTCGATGCGATCCTCGCCAACGCGCGGCAGTGGCAGGAGCGGATCGGCGCGGTGAAGGTCGGTTGACGGTTCGGAGCGGATCGATGAGCACGCAAGCAGACAAGAGCGACAACTTCAGCCAGGCCGAACTCGACAAGTTCAACGCGCTGGCCAACCGCTGGTGGGACCCGGAAGGCCCGCAGAAGCCGCTGCACGCGTTGAATCCCGCGCGCTTCGGGTATGTGCGCGACCGTGCGACCCTGCGCGGCGCGCGCGTGCTCGACGTCGGCTGCGGCGGAGGTCTGTTGAGCGAGGCGCTGGCGCGCGAAGGCGCCGACGTCACCGCGATCGACCTCGCGCCCGACCTCGTCAAGGTCGCGAAACTGCACCGACTGGAATCCGGCGTGCAGGTCGACTACCGCCTCAGCGCGGTCGAGGCGTTGGCCGCGGAGATGCCCGGCGCGTTCGATGTCGTCACCTGCATGGAAATGCTGGAGCACGTGCCCGAGCCGGCCTCGGTGATCGATGCCTGCGCGACCCTGCTCAAGCCCGGCGGACGCCTGTTCCTGTCCACGCTGAATCGCACGCCGGCCGCGTTCGCGCTCGCCATCGTCGGTGCCGAGTACGTCGCGCGCATGCTGCCGAAGGGCACGCACCGGTACCGCGATTTCATCAAGCCGTCCGAGCTTGCGGCCTGGCTGCGCGCGGCGGACCTGTCGCTGGAGGACGTGAGCGGCCTGGTCTACGACCCGCTGCGCCACACCGCGCGCGTCGGCAGCCGCACCGATGTGAACTACATCGCGTGCGCAGCCAGACTGTAGGAGGGGCTTCCGCCCCGATGCTTTCCTGGCCGACAACGCGATATCGGCCCTGAAGGCTCCCCTGCGACATCCGTCCCATTCAGTGGAGCTTCCGTTGTCTCTCACTCGATTCCCACGCGGCGTACTCTTCGATCTCGACGGCACGCTGCTCGACAGCGCGCCGGACATGGTGGAGGCGATCAACCTCCTGCGCCGCGCGCGCGGCGAGACGGAGGTTCCGCATGAGGTGCTGCGGCCACATGTGTCCAAGGGCGCGCGTGCGATGATCGGCTGCGCGTTCGGCCATCTCGATCACGACACGCGCGAGGCGATGGTCAAGCCCTTTCTCGACGCCTACGAAAGCATCCTCGGCCGGCATTGCGTGTTGTTCGACGGCATCGCCGGGATGCTCGATGCGCTCGATGCCGACGGCGTGCGCTGGGGCATCGTCACCAACAAGCCGTACTACCTCGCCGAACCGTTGATCCCGATGCTCGGCTGGGCCGACCGCTGCGCTGTGCTCATCGGCGGCGATTCGCTGCCCGAGCGCAAGCCGCATCCGTTGCCGTTGCTGCACTCGGCGGCGGTCATCGGGGTCGACCCGCGCGACTGCGTCTACGTCGGCGACGACGAACGCGACATCGTCGCCGCGCGTGCCGCGGGCATGCCTTCGGTGGTCGCGCTGTGGGGCTATCGTCTGCCCGGCGACGAGCCCGCGGCCTGGGGCGGCGATGTGATGATCGATCGTCCGCACGCGCTGCACGATCCTTCCGTCTGGCCGCGCGCCGCGTCATGAGCGACGCCGAGCTGGACGACTTCCTCGACAAGTGGCGCGGGCGTTGGCCGGAGTGGCGCATCGCCGGTGTGTTCGTGCTCGAAGCGGATCGTGACGCGGCCGAAGCTTGGCTCGCGCTGCTGCAGGAATGGACCGATGCAGCCTGGGCCGGGGACGACCCGACGCCGGGCTTCGCCAAGCTCGGCTGGTGGCAGGAGGAACTGCAGGGCTGGTCGAAGGGGTTGCGCCGGCATCCGCTGGGCCGGGTGCTCCAGAAACGATCCGCGCCCTGGTCGACGCTGGCCGCCGCGTTGCCGGCGCTGCGCGCGGCGCGTGACCCCTTGCGTGCCTGGGCGCCGGAGGAGGAGGTCCTGCCGGCGCTGCAGCCGATGATCGAGGCCGCGGCCTCCTGCGAAACCGCGCTTTTCGCCGGCGATGGCTCGCAGGCAGGCGATGGTTTTTCCCTGCTCGCCGCGCATGCGCTATGGCATCGCGAGGACCCCGCCGTCGCGCAGCAGGCGCGGGCCTGGGCGCTCGCGCTCGCGGCGCGGGCCCCGGCGCGGGGCGCGACGCGACCGCGCCGGATCCACGATGCACTCAGCCACGGGCGCCTGCGGCGCTTCGCCGCCCGCGGCGAGGTCGCGGCCCTGTCGCCCGTGACGGCGCTCTGGCGCGCCTGGCGCGCGGCGCGGTAGGGCAACGCTTCGTTCCGGATCGGTTCCCGGGGCGCCGGACCCGGCCGGGTACAATGGCCGCCCCCTCCCGCGTTCCGTCCCTCTCCGTGACTCCGCGCCCGAATCCCCTTCCGATGCCCGATGTGGCCGGCGATGCCGCCGCCGCGGCGCGCGTGCTCGACTGGGTCGGCATGCGCAACATCGCGCTCCCGCTGCGCACCCGCGCCGAGGATGGCGCCGTCCTGCAGGTGCCGGCGTCGGTGGATGTGTTCGTCGATCTGCGCGAACCCGGTGCCCGCGGCATCCACATGTCGCGTCTGTATCTGCGGCTGCAGGATGCGCTGATCGAGGACGTGCTCACCCCCGCGCGCCTGCGCCGCGTGCTGCAGGAATGCGTCGAGTCGCAGGGCGCGCTGTCGTCGTCCGCGCGGCTGACGCTGCGTTTCGACCAGATGCTGCGGCGCCGCGCGCTCAGCAGCGACAACAGCGGCTGGAAGCGTTATCCGCTGGAGATCGACGCGGCCCTGATCGGCGGCCATCTCGTACTCTCGCTGGCGTTCTCGGTCGAATATTCCAGCACCTGTCCGGCCTCCGCGGCCTTGTCGCGGCAGCTCAATGCGGAGCGTTTCGCCGAGGATTTCGCCGCCGCCCATCCGCTGTCCACGCAGGTGGTGCGCGACTGGCTGTCTTCCGAACGCGGACTCGCGGCCACGCCGCACGCGCAGCGCAGTCGCGCGGAGGTCCGCGTCGAACTGCAGCCGGCGTTCGACGAACTGCCGGTCGCCGATCTGATCGATCGCGTCGAGGCGGCGCTGGGCACGCCCGTGCAGACGGCGGTCAAGCGCGAGGACGAGCAGGCCTTCGCCCGGCTCAATGCCGAGAATCTGATGTTCTGCGAGGACGCCGCGCGCCGTGTCGCCGCCGTGCTCGCCGAGGACGCGCGCGTGCAGCGCTTCGATGCGCGCGTCTCGCATTTCGAAAGCCTGCATCCGCACGACGCGGTGGCGCAGGTGTCGGGCCGGGGCGCTGCCGCCGGCTGAGGTGCGACACGCCCGTCGAGGCCTGTCGGGGCCGCATCCGGGGAGGATGTGCGCCGCATTGTGACCAACATCCGACTTCCGTATGCTCGGCGCGTCCACCGTCGACGGTGGGCGTCCCGTCTGCGGGAGCGCCGCGCGAGGAAGTGGGGGCGCGGGGTGGTCCCATCCATCATCGTTCGACATTGGAGGTCTCATGAAGATGCGTCCTGCTCCGCTGCTTTCCGCGGCGCTGCTGCCGGCTGCGCTGTTGCTGGCGGCCTGCAACAAGGAAGCGCCGCCGCCCGCGGCGCCCGAAACGCCTGCCGCCGCCGCGCCGGCACCGGTCGCGCCGGTCAAACCGGTCGATATCCCCGCCGGTTACGGCTACCCGGGCAATCGCGACGAGTTCCAGGCCTGGGCCGACACCTGGCAGATCGACAACATCACCACCGCCGCTTGGAATCTCTGGGCCGGCATGACCAGCGACTCCGGGCAGGTCTGGGAAGGCGCGAACCTGCCGGTCTGGGAAACGTGGTGCGGCATCAGCGAGGCCTTCAGCAAGGAAGGGTGCGCCGCGGGCCTGACCCGACCTTCGCGCGGCTTCCAGCCCGCGAGCCAGATCGGACACGGTGCGCGCAAGGCCGGGCTGCAGATCGCCGCCGACACCAACGTCGTGTCGTTCAACAAGTTCAATCCTTCGATGGCGGCGTATCTGACCGCGATGCATCCCGGTCCGGGCGGCGCGCAGTACAGCTACACCTCGATGCAGAATCAGGTCGACCTCAATGCCGCGTGGCCGCAGGGCACGCCGGTCGGCGACCGCAAGGTCGTCGATGCGCCCTATCAGCCCGACCAGGGCGACCAGATCGGCTTCTCGGCGATGGAAACCAAGCCGGTGATCTTCGTGGTGAAGGCGACCGGGCTCACGCCGATGCCGCTGTGGCAGGGCACGCAGCAGTCGACGACGCCGGCCAACGCGACGCCGGAAACCTGGTTCACCTGCGTGCTGCTCGATCCGGCCAACAAGGGCGGTCCGGACACCGCGCCGGTCGCGGCCACGCCGGAGCAGATCGCGCAGGCCGTCCCGAGTCCGGCGCTGGCCTGCAAGAACTACCTGTATGCGCCGCTGTCGACCATCTACAACTTCCGGATGGACCAGGCCGACGCCGACAACTGGAACAAGAACCTCGCCAACAACGGCGACCAGGGGCAGGGACTGAAGGCTGCCGCCGGCGATTTCGGCGTGTT
>JAYRTK010000161.1:0-7740 GCA_041919595.1 Lysobacteraceae bacterium | reverse complement strand
TCGCTAAACCGCTTCTTCACGTCCAATCTCCTCTCGTTGGGGAATTGGACTCCAGATCCGGCTGCTACTCAAAATCGGGGGGACGTCGGGTGCGCCCCGGCGCACCGATCTTTTCCGCGTGAGTTCATCCATGCGCCGGGTGCATTCCATGCGGACTGCGGAACCGCAACGTGAGCCGAGTCGTCGACGGCGAACGGAATCGGCGGAATCGCATTCGGCGGTTCCGCCCTACACACTCACCGCACCCCGCGCACCCGGATCAGTTCCAGGAATTCGGCGCGGGTGCGGGCGTCGTCGCGGAAGGTGCCGAGCATCTTCGAGGTGACCATGCTGACGCCCCGTTTGTGGATGCCGCGGGTGGTCATGCATTCGTGGGCGGCCTCGATGACCACGCCGACGCCGCGCGGGTGCAGGGTGTCCTCGATGCAGCGCGCGATCTGCGCGGTCATCTTTTCCTGCACCTGGAAGCGGCGGGCGTAGGCTTCGACCACGCGGGCGAGTTTGCTGATGCCGACGACGCGGCCGCTGGGCAGGTAGCCGACGTGGGCCTTGCCGATGATCGGGGCCATGTGGTGTTCGCAATGGCTTTCGAATTCGATGTCGCGCAGCACGACCATTTCGTCGTAGCCCTCGACTTCCTCGAAGGTGCGCTTGAGGTATTCGTCGGGGTCGACCGCGTAGCCGCTGAACCAGTCGCCGTAGGCCTTGGCGACGCGCTTGGGGGTATCCAGCAGACCCTCGCGGGTCGGGTCGTCGCCGGCCCAGCGCAGCAGGGTGCGCACCGCCTCCTCGGCCTGCGTGCGGGTGACGCCATGGCGGGCGTCGTGGAGCGAGGCGGTCGCATCAAGGGCGTCGTCGTGAGCGTCGTCGGAGCACATGGGGGCGGTCTCGGAAGAGTGGCGATCGGAAAATGACGATCGCGGGCAGGGGATGGTAGCGCGGTCGGCGGTCGCCGACCCGGTGTGTTACGGCAAGGACCGTCCCGCGGATGCGGACGACGGTGCGCGCAAGCGCGCCTCCAGCCCGGAATCGCGCCAGGTCCGGCGCTCCAGCGCGCGTTCCAGCGCGTCGGTCGTCGCCCACAGCAGCACCTCCCGGCGGGCGCGGGTCAGCGCGGTATAGACGAGTTCGCGCGAGAGCACGCGCACATCGGCATCGGGCAGGATCAGGGCGATCCGGTCGAACTCCGAGCCCTGGGCCTTGTGCACGGTGGTCGCGTAAGCGGACGCGTGCGCGGGCAGTTGCGCGGGGCGCCAGGCGCGCAGGCCCTGCGCGGTCGCGAACCACGCCACCGGTTCGCCATCGGCCGCGTGCCAGATCACGCCGAGATCGCCGTTGTAGAGGCCGTGACGCTCGCTGTTGGCGGCGATCGCGATCAGGCGTCCATGGAAATGTTCCTGACGGGCGCCGAGTTCGGCCGCGCACCAGGCGTTCCAGTCTTCGGCGCCGAACGGGCCGCGGCGCAGCGCCGCGAGCACCCGCAGCGCACCGGCGCGCTGCAGCGCCTGCGCCGGATCATCGGCGTCGCGCACCGCCTCGAAGGCGGGCAGCACCTCGCGGCGCAGGGTCTCGGCCAGGGCCACGACATCGCCGTGGCGGCGCACCAGCGCCGGATCGTCCGCGGCCAGCCGCTCGAACACGGCGTCGCGATCGCCGCTCTGCACCGCATCGGCGAGCGCACGCAATCCGGCCGCGCCGGCCTGGCGCCAGCGCCGGGTGAGCACGACGCGACAGCCGGCGAGCGGCGCCACCTCCCGGGCCGAGGTCTCATCGGACGCGGCGCAGAGGCCGCCGAGCACGTCGCCCGCCTCCACCGCGGGCAACTGGTCCGGATCGCCGATCAGCACCAGTCGCGCGGACGCCGGAATCGCCGACACGAGCTTGGTCATCAGCGGCAGATCGATCATCGAAGCCTCGTCGACGACCACCAGATCGACCGGCAACGGATGCTCGGGGCCGTGACGGAAATGCACGCTGCCCGGGCGCCAGCCGAGCAGTCGGTGCAGGGTGCGGGCGGTCCGCGGAATCGCCTCGGCGAGCGCGGGATCGAGCCGGCCCGCGTCGAGATCCGCGCGGACCACGCCTTCGATGGCCTCGCCCAGCCGCGCGGCGGCGCGCCCGGTGGGCGCGGCCAGCGCGATCCTCGGCGGCGGTGCGCCGTGCAGCCGCGCCGCCGCCAGATGCACCGCCAGCAATCGGGCCACGGTGGTGGTCTTGCCGGTGCCCGGCCCGCCGGTGATCAGGAGAAACGGACGCCGCAACGAGGTCGACACCGCCAGGACCGCCGGTTCCAGCGACCAGGCCATGTCGCTCGTGTCGGCACCATCGGCAAACAGGCGCTCGAGCACGGGCATCAGCGCCGCCGCCCGGCCTTCGTCGGGGATCACCCGGCCGACACGTTCGCGCACGCGCTCGGCAAGCGTCTGCTCGTAGCGCGCGTAGCGCATCAGCGCCACGCGTCCGTGCTCGAAGGTCAGCAGCGCCGCACCCACATCGCCCGGCATGGAGAACCCCGCCGCGACCTGCGGGGCGCCCGCGAGCGCCGCGCGCCAATCCTCGAACGGCGGCAGTTGCGCCGATGCGCCCAGCGCATCGATCAGGCGCCGGGCATCGGCGAGAGCAAAGCTGCTGTGCCCGAGCGCGACCGCGCGCATCGCGAGCGCGCCCGCGAGCGCGACGCAGGCATCGGCATCGAAACGCCCGCGCAACAACCGCGCGAACGCGACATCGACCTCGCGCAGCGCGCCATCGGCCTGCAGCCGATGCAGCGCCTTCGCGGCGAGATCGTGCGCGGGCGCGTTCATCGCCCGCCTCCGTCGAACAGCGCGTCGAGCGCGGAGAGCAGCGCCGGATCGACCGGATCGACATGCACGCCATCGCGCGGTGTGAAGCCGATGCCGTCGTCGCGCGGCTCGGTCCCTCTCAGATCAATCCCTCTCAAGAACAGATACACCGCGCCACCAAGATGGCGCGCATCGTCGTAGCGATCGCCGTAGCGCAACCGCAGCCAGCGTCGCAGCGCGACCAGATAGATCAGGTACTGCAGATCGTAGTCGGCATGCGCGACCGCACGCCGCAGCGTGGTCGGATCGTAGCCGGGGAGACGATTGGTCTTGTAATCGAGCACGTGATGCCGGCCGTCGGCATCGCGGTAGACGAGATCGATGAAGCCGTGCATCAGGCCTTCGAGCGTCGCCGGCATCGCCCGGCGCGCGCGCGGGTAGCCGTGGGCCTGCAGCAGCGCGTGGATCGCGTCGATGCGCACCGGCGCGAGCCGGAAATGGAACGGCAGCTCGCGGATCTGCCGCGAGGCAGGGAGCGTGCACAGGCGCGCACCGCCGGGCAGATCGACGTTGAGCGCGCGCGCGACCAGCCGCGCGGTCTGCGCGACGTGCGCCGGCGTCGCCGCGAGACCATGACGCAGCAGCGCGCGTTCGAGCAACGGACGTTGCGTCGGCGGGCACGCATCCTCCTCGGTCCCCCGCGCGCGCACCCAGGCCGCGGCGTCCACCGACTCCAGCGCCAGATGCACCGCATTGCCGAACGCGGTGCCGCCGAGCGATTCGCCCTCGCCGGTCTCCACCGCACCGGTGGCCGGTTCGTCGTCGGCGCCGCGCAACGCATCGCCGTCCTCGCTGCGCGCATGCAGCGAGGAAAAGCTGTGCAGACGCAGTTCGGCGGAGAAGCGGCGGCGCGGCGTGCGCGCCTCCGGCACCACCGCATCCGGCGCGCCGGCATCATCGATGCGCGGCAACGGCGCGGATGGATCGAACGGCCGCACCAGGATCGCGCCGTCCGCTTCGCGGGCGAGGCGTTCGATGCGCGCGAGCATGCCGGCATGATCGAGCGTGTCGTGCTTGCGCCCGGTCTTTTCGCCGGCATGCAGCAGCCAGTGCATGGCGGTGGTCTCGACCGCGTCGTTGCGGCTCCAGACCACGTGCAGCGCGTGCTTCGCGCGGGTCAGCGCGACGTAGAGCTGGCGCTGCGCTTCGGCCTGCTCCTCGCGCGCGACTTCGGCGTCGATCGCATCGACCGCCGCCGGTTCGAGCACGTCCCTGCAGGCCCAGGCCCGCGCGGGCCGCCCCGGCGCCTCGGGGAAATCACGGTCATGCAGGCCGGAGGCCGAGCGTGCACTGCGATAGGCCACGAACGGCAGCACCACCACCGGATATTCGAGGCCCTTGCTCTTGTGGATCGTCGAGATCTGCACCATGCCGGCATCGGATTCCAGCCGCAGCTGGCGCGCTTCATCGGCGGCGCCCTGCCCGCGTTGCTGCGCGAACCACTGCAGCTGTTCGGCCGGACCGCTGCGCAGTGCGGATTCCGCCTGCAGCAGTTCGGCCAGATGCAGCGCATCGGTCAACCGACGCGTGCCGTCCGCCTCCGCCAGCCAACGCGACGCGGCCTCGATCACGAATGGCAGCAGCGCCGGCAACGGTCCGCGCGCGCGCCAGGTCGCCGCCGCGGTCGCGAAACGCGAGAACCAGTGCTGCTGCGTGGCATCGTCCTGTTCGAGCGTCGCGATCGTCGCCGCATCGACACCGAGCAATCGCGTCGCCAGCGCGGCGCGGAAGCGGCCGATGTCCGCCGGTTCGACCAGACTCGCGAGCAGCGCATGGAGATCTTCGGCGGCGTCGCCGGCGAACACGTTCGCGCCCGACAGCGTGGCCGCGGCGATTCCGGCCCGGACCAGCGCACGCTGCATGTCCGCGGCCTGATCGTTGGTGCCGGTGAGGATCGCGATGTCGGCAGGTCGCACGCGCCGCACCGCGCCGCGTGTGCGCAGCGTGCCGCGCGCGAGCAGTGCGGCGACCGCGTGCACCGCGGCTTCGCGCATCAGCCCGAGCTCATGTTCCTTGGTGCGGATGCCGCGCGCCGCGGCGCTGCGGGGTCCCGCGGAGGGATCCGGCGGCAGCGCGGGCAGCCAGTGCAGGGTCATGCCCGGCACCGGCGCGTCGTCGAAGCGGAGATCGTCGTCGCGCGCATCGCCCGCGGCCCCAACGGCGGTAAAGGCGATGCGCGCTTCGATGAACGGCAGCGGGCTGGCGCGGAACAGCGTGTCGATCGCACGCACCACCGCCGGCGTCGAGCGGTAATTGTCGTCGAGCGTCACCGTCGCGGTGTCGCCGGACCGCGCCTGCGCGTACCGCCTGGCTTCGAGATAGGTCGCGAGATCGCCGCCGCGGAAACGATAGATCGCCTGCTTGGGATCGCCGATCAGGCACAGCCAGCACGGCGCGGCACCGCTGGCCTCGTGCATGCGCCGGAAGATGTCCCACTGGCGCGGATCGGTATCCTGGAATTCGTCGATCAGCAGGTACGGCCAGCGCGCGGCGAGCGCCGCGGCGAAATCGGCGTCGCCGCTGGCCTGCCAGACACGAGCGATCAGCTGATCCTGATCGGACTGTCGCCGCTCGGCCATGCGCGCACCGTAACGCGCGATGGCGGCGTCGCGCAGCGCATGCAGCGCGGCGGCGGCGTCGGATTCACCGGCCTGCGGATGCAGCGTGCGGGACGCATCGCAGAGCTTCGGCAGCGTCTTCGCCATCGCGTCCGGCGTGTCCCACAGGGCGACCATCAACGCATGCGGATCGGCTTCGCCGACGCCGGGCATCGTGTTCGCCGCGGCCCGCCACAGTTCGGCGGCGACCTCGTCCCAGACCACGGCGGCATCGTCGACGACCTCGGTCTCGGCAAGCAGGCCGGCACGGAAGCCGAACTCGCGCAGCGCGCGATGACAGAAGCCGTGGATGGTCGAGATCATGGCTTCGTCGATCTGCAGCAGCGCGGCTTCGATGCGCTCGCGCACCCGCCTGTCGCCGTCCCGCGCGATCGCCGCACGCAGCACCGCCTGCGTCGGTGCGGCTTCGCCGGTCGGCGCGCGCTCCGGCGCATCGAGCAACCGTTTCGCCAGACGCAGGCGCCGGCGCACGCGCTGACGCAGTTCCTGGGTGGCGGCACGCGTGAACGTCACCGCCAGCAGCTGCGACATCGTCGCACCGCGTTCCAGCAGCAGGCGCAGCACCAGCGTGGTCAGCGCGAAGGTCTTGCCGGTGCCGGCGCTGGCCTCGATCAGGCGCACGCCATCGAGCGGCAGACGCAGGGCCACGTCGTCCGTAGCCTCTTCGGCGGCGGCGGTCATACCGAACAGCGGCAGCTGATCGCTCATCCGCCCGTCCCCACGGCATCGAACACCTGCAGGGCGAGGTCGCGGAAACGGACCGAACGCGGCGCGTCGAACGCCGCCAGCAGCCCCTGCGGACGGAACGCCAGCGCCAGCCACGGATCGTCGTGTTCGCCGCTGCCGTTGAACGGCGCGAACGCGGCCCAGGCCGCGCGCCATGCCACCATCGGATCGCGCTTGTCGCCGTGGGACTGCGCGTAGGCGTAGGCGGCCTTCGGCGCGAACGGCAGCGGCGCGGACCGGCCTTCGCGCCACAGCGCGAGCAGCACCTGCAGACGCTCGCGCGCCTGCGCCTGCGGGACCCCGCGCCAGACCGCTTCGGCCAGCGCGCCCTTCCTGTCGATCGCGATCAGCCGGGTCGTCGCCGCGTCCCCCAGCAGCGCCGCGAGCAGCAGGTGATCGATGCCCGCGCGCAGACGACGCTTGCCGTCGAGACTGCCGGCACTCAGCAGGACGCGCACCGCCCCATGCGCGTCATCGCAATGGACATCGTCGAAACGCACGTCGATGCCGAGGCCGGCATCGCCCTGCACGCGCGTCGCCGGCACATCGCCGCACAGCTGCGCACGCGCCGCGCGCAGCTGCCGACGGGCATCGCCCGCGTCGCGTGCGAGCGCGACGCCATCGCGCCCGGGCGGCAGCAGCGCCCGGGCCCGCAGGCGCGCGGCGAGGCTGCCGGCCTCGTCGACGTGATCATCTCTCGGATCGATCCGCTCATCCCGCTCATCGGCCAGGGCGGCATCCAGCGCCTGCCAGCGCAGCAGTGCGTCGCCACCGAGCGGTTCGCGATCCGGCAGAGCCTCGTCGACCCGCGGCAGCCGCAACCCGAGACATTCGCGCAGCCAGACCTTCACCGGATGGGCGAAGAATCGCTGCAGCGCATCGCGATCCGGCGTGGCGGCGTCGTCCGGCGTCAGCGCGACGTTCGCGAACGGGGCTTCCATCATCGTCACGCCGGTCGGCGACGCGGTCGCGCGCCATTCCTTCCGATACGAGAACCGGCGCGGCTCAAGCCCACCGTCGTCGCCGGCACCGAAGGCGCGCGCCGAGAACGGCTGCAGCGGATGCACCACGCACAGCGCATCGCGCACCGCGTCGCCGTGCATCGTCTCCACCGCATCGAGCAATTCACCGATCACCGGCGAAGGCTCGCGCACGCTGCCATCGCGCGCGTCGCGACCACCGTAGCTGAGATAGAGCACGTCGCCTGCGGCGCACAGCAGCTGCAGGAACAGGAAACGGTCGTCGTCGCGCACCGAACGGTCGCCCAGGCGCCGCGACGCACGCCCCTGGATCGCGTCGACCAGACGGTTGATGTCGTCGGCCGCTTCGCGACGCGGATAGGCGTCGGCGTCCAGTCCGAGCAGGCAGATCACCCGGAACGGCACGGTACGCAGGGGCACCATGCCGGCGAAGGTGACGCCGCCGGAGAGCCACGGCCGATGCGGCGAAGGTCGGGACAACGCATCGCGCAGGGCACGCCGCACCAGCACCGCCGGCAGCGGACCGGCATCGGCCGCCTCCTGCGCGAAATCGTCGAGGGTCTCGCCGAGCAG
>JAYRTK010000160.1:0-7781 GCA_041919595.1 Lysobacteraceae bacterium | reverse complement strand
GTTCGCCGCAACTGTCCGCCGACCGACGCCCGCGTCGACCTGTGGGTGAAGACGGGCGTGCACGTCGAAGGCCGTCCGGAATGGGTGTTCGTGAAGATCCACACCCACGGCACCCAGGAACACGACATCGACACCCTGCTCGGCGAGCCGGTGGATGCCATGCACCGCTACCTCGAAAGCCGCTACAACGACGGCAAGCGCTACGTGCTGCACTACGTGACCGCGCGCGAGGCGTACAACATCGTCAAGGCCGCGGAGGCCGGGGAGCAGGGCGATCCCGGCCAGTACCGCGACTATCTGCTGCCGGCGCCGCGGTCCTCGTGGGTGGGCGGACGCAGGGCCCGCGGCGCGTGAGCGACGCGTCGGCGAACGCGGGCATCGTCGCCGGGACGGCGAAAGTCAGCGTCGTCATGCCGGCGTACAACGCCGCGGCCACGCTGCGTGCGTCGATGGACTCGGTGTTCGCGCAGACCCACGCCGATGTCGAACTGCTGGTGATCGACGATCGATCGAAGGATGCGACCTGGGAGATCGTGCAGGAAGTCGCCGCGCGCGAACCGCGACTGATGCCGATCCGCATGTCCCGGAATGGCGGCGTCGCAGCCGCGCGCAACGCCGGCCTCGATGCCGCGACCGGCAGCCACATCGCCTTCCTCGACAGCGACGACCGCTGGCTGCCGGACAAACTCGCGCTGCAGCTGGCGCACCTGCAGGCGACCGGCGGCGCGATCAGTTACACCGCGTACCGGCGTTTCGGCGAAGACGGACGCACGCTGTCGCTGGTGCGGCCGCCGGTCGAGGTCGGGTATGCCGACATGCTCAAGAGCAACCGCATCGGCAACCTCACCGGCCTGTACGACCGTGCGCTCGGCGACGCGCGTTTCCAGCGCATCGGCCACGAGGACTACGTGTTCTGGCTGCAGATGGTCCGTCGTGCCGGCATCGCCCGCCGCGTGCCGACCGATGCGCCGCTGGCCGAGTATCTCGTCCGCGGCGGTTCGCTGTCCGCCGACAAGCGCCGGGCGGCACGCTGGCAGTGGAACATCTATCGCAACGTCGAAGGCCTCGGCCGCGTGCGCGCGGCGTGGTATTTCGCGCACTACGCAGCGATCGCAATGGCGAAGCGGCGGTAGCGATGTTCTTGCGCGCGCGCATGGGGTAGAGCGGTCTTCAGGCCGCTGCTTAATGTCGTGAACGCAGCGGCTTGAAGGCCGCTCTACCGTGGCGACCGCGTGGCGGTGTTGCTTCGGCCTTTGTTGCAGCGTTCTCACGCCGACATTTTCGGCTCGATCACCGCGTTGTCATTCATCATGCCCGGATTGCCGGTGATGGACGCGGCGGCGAGATGGAGCATCTTGCCGACGATGGTGCCTGGCCCGTTCCCGTATTCCGCACGCTCGATCTCCATCCGGATCAGGCTCAGGTCCGGAACGTCCTTTCCTGAAGTGAAAAAATCTTCGGGCGAGCCGTATGAACCGATGGGGTCTGGGCAATTCTTTGACGGCTTTAATTTCCCCGTAACCGTGTCCAGGCATTTGGCCCATGGCTTCGTCCGCCATGTTCGGAAAACGTGCAAAAAAGCATGACCCGTCATGCAACTTGATCGACCGTGACGATCCGATGACGCGCCGGCGAGAACGACCATCTGTGTCGCAGCCGATCCATCATGCGAACGTTTGAAGAAGCGGCCCCCGGCAGCGGCGGTATCAAGCAGTGCGTAGATTGGGGGTGCGACCAGCACAGTTCTCGCAAGATGTCCTTGTGCGGCTCGATCGCCATTGGATACCTTCGGTTCGCTTCTCCAAATCAATCCCGCGGCCGACATCATCTGGCTCGCCGGCGACAGGACGTATCAATCGACAGCGCAAGGAGCCTTGCATGCCGCACCGCGACGAGTTCGAGCCCGCGCCCGCAGATCACGCGCAAACCCTCCCCGATGATCCGAAGCAGCCCGCGCCGGCCTTTCGCCCCGCGCGCTTCCGCATGCGATCGACCCTCAGTGGAGGACGGCCCGTCGGCACCCGGTTTTTCGACAGCGCCGAGCACTGGTCGATCGTCGACGGGATGCGCTTGCCCATGGCGGACGGCAGTCTTGCCGACGCGGTGACGCATCCCTTCGCGCTGGACAACGGCCTGAAGCTCATGTTCGGCCAGATCATCGCGCTGGCCGGGGATTTCTATGCGCATCCGCACGCGCCGATCTCCGATCAGCAGGACAAGGAGCGCGCATTCGTCGAGGCATTCGACACGCTCGACAAGAACCGCAACACTCGCGAAACGACGGACATTCTCGCCATCATGGAAAAGGAGTTCGTCGCGATCGCCAATGCCATCAACGCGGGAGAACCGCCTCATGAGGCGTATGCGCGCGAGCAGGAGCGGTGGGATACCGCCTACAACATCGCGACAGGCGGGGGAAAGCATTACCTGACATTGATTTCCGACTGGGGGCGTTACCTCTGGATCGCCGCCTACAATTGGGATCATTTCGGCGAACATGCGCGGCAGGTCTATCGCGCCGGTCTGGAGGTCGCGATGCGGCACGCCGCCGCCGCGTCCAGACTGTCCGGCGCCGAGCGCGACCGCGGGTTGCAGCGGGCGTATGCGCTGCTCGCATTCGCCTGTCATTATCTGACGGACGCTTTTTCCGCCGGTCACATCCGCACGCCGCGACGGCATCTGCACGCGTTTCCCTCGCCGCCGTTGACCACGGCATCCTTTCTTGCCGATCTGTGCTCGCTGGCGATGCACGCCGAGGACAGCTACAACGGGCTTTGGGTGCGCAACGCTGCGGGCGACCGCTGGATCGCCTACGGCGATGGCCGCTACTTCGACGATGCGAACGCTGCCAACCGCAACGTGATCCGTGCGGCGGTCCGTGCGGCGATCCGCGATGTCCATGAGGCGTTCCTGCATGGCCGACCGCTGGCGTCGCCCATATCGCCGACCCTCATGCCGCAGGCGCCCGATCGGGGCGATCAGAGCAATTTCTCGCCGATGTTCGCGGTCGATGGCGGGGGCAACGTCCTCGTCCGCGACAATCTGTTCGATCCCAAGCGTCATCACTGGGAGACGCTGGTCTGGCCGTGGTTGGTGATCGCTCCACTCGCCAAAAGGGCGTCCGGATCCACGCAGATCGGCGGCCCGCCTGGTTCGGGTACGGCGAGCGGGCCGAATGTGGGCAGCAGGAACAGCGTATCGGCCTGGCTGCCGCCGAAGGTCGTGGAGGCCTCGCCCGGGGTCGCTCTGACCGCCGATGCCACGCCGGCGCTGGCGGTATTCCATGGCCATCTGTGGGCGTGTGTCCGGCAGGGCGACCAACTGCTTGCGGGTCTCCACGACGGCGCGCGGTCGTGGTTTCAGCCCGTGTCGGTTCCGGGGTTGACCATTCGTGCGGCCACAGGCGCGTGTCTGGTCGCGCACGACGTGCTGCACTGTTTCTATGCCGAGCCCGACGGCGCTGTGAGATGGCTGCAGTTCGACGGGGCGGCGTGGTCGAACCAGGGGGTCGTGCTGGTGGACGGCGCAACGATCCGGACCGACGCGGCGCCGACCGCGGTGTGGCTGCCGAGATCGCAGTCGCTGCTTCTCATCTACAAAGGGTATGGGGTCGCCTCGCTGTATTTCGCTTTCCGAATCCAGCGTCTGTCGCAGTGGACGGGCAACCTGCCGATATTCGTGCAGAAAGACTATGAGGCGATGACCGACGGCCAGCCATTCGCGGTCCTGGCCCCCGGGCGGGCCTTCGTCTACTTCCGCGCGCATGGCGGAGACACGATCTACTGGATCAGGATCGATGACGAGTCGGGCTCCGCGGACTTCTACGGCAATCTGCCGGTGACCCGGGGCGACGGTACCCAGGTCGGCACCAGCGGGGGCGTTGCGGCGGCGACTCAACACGGCGACGGCAGCGTCCTGATGGTGTTCCAGGACAGCGGCGGCGACGGGCTGCAGTCCTTGACGCAGACCCGCCTGCACGGCACCGACACCCCCAGGTTCGAACAGGCCGCGGTGTTGTCCGCCGACGGCGTTCGGCTGCGCAGTGCGCGCACGCCCGCGTTGCTGGCGTTTGAAGGGGATTTCCGGCTGTGGACGGTGCAGCCCGACACCGGGCGCGTGCTGGAGTCGATCGCGATCCCCGATTGATGCCGCGTCGTCCCGGCATCTCCTTCCGGCGAGCCCGGGTCGACCCGTTGAAGTCAACCCGTCGAAGTCAGCCGCGCCAGTTCGTCCGCCTGGTGCTCGCGCGCCAGGCGCTCGATCAGGCCGTCGATGCCGCCTTCCATGATGTTCGGCAGGTCGTAGAGCGTCAGGCCTTCGACGCGATGGTCGGTGATCCGGCCCTGCGGGAAGTTGTAGGTCCGGATGCGCTGGCTGCGGTCGCCGCTGCCGACCTGCAGCTTGCGCTCCTGGGCCTGCGCGGCTTCGCGCCGGCTGGTTTCGGCTTCCAGCAGCATCGCCTTCAGGCGCTTCATCGCCTTGTCGCGGTTGGCGTGCTGGCTGCGCTCGGTCTGCGATTCGACGACCACGCCGCTGGGAACATGGGTGATGCGGATCGCCGAGTCGGTCTTGTTGACGTGCTGGCCGCCGGCGCCGCTGGAGCGGAAGGTGTCGACCCGCAGGTCCGCGGGGTTGATCTCGATGTCGATCTCGCCGGTTTCCTCGGCGATGATCGCGACCGTCGCGGCGGACGTGTGGATGCGGCCCTGCGATTCGGTCTCGGGCACGCGCTGCACGCGATGCGTGCCGGATTCGAACTTCAGCTTCGAATACGCGCCGCGGCCGTCGACGCGGGCGATGATTTCCTTGAAGCCGCCGTGTTCGCCGGGGCTGGCGGATTCCACGTCCACCTTCCAACCCTGGCGTTCGGCATAGCGCGCATACATGCGGAACAGGTCGCCGGCGAAGATCGCGGCTTCGTCGCCGCCGGTGCCGGCGCGCACTTCCAGATACAGGCCGCCGTCGTCGCGGGCGTCCTTCGGGACCAGTTGCGCCATCAGCGCGGTGTCGAGCTCGGTCAGTCGCGCCTGCGCGGCCTCGATCTCCTCCACCGCCAGTTCCGCCAGTTCGGGATCGCCGCGCATCGCTTCGGCCGCGGCGAGATCGGCCCGCGCCTGCCGTTCGGCGGCGAGGCCGGTCGCGATGGGTTCGAGTTGCGAGAACTCGCGCATCAACGCCCGGTAGCGGGCGGCATCGCTCACCGTCTCCGGGTCGGCGAGCAGGCGTTCGATTTCCTCGCGGCGCTCGGCCAGCGCTTCAAGCTTGCGGCGCAGGGTCGGCGTCATCGCTGGCCTGATCTGGGTGCAACTGGTGTTCGAGCGCATCGGCCAGCGGCGAGTGCGCCGGCGGGTCATGCGGGAACATCCGCTCGGCGGCGCGGACGATGTCGACATCGCCGTTGAGCGCGGCTTCGCGCAGCGCCGCGGTGGGCGCGTGCAGCAGGCGGTTGGTGAGGGTGTGGGCGAGCTGCTGCAGCACCACGGCGGGATCGTGGCCGGAGGCGAGCATCTGCCGGGCCTTCGCCAGCGATTCGTCGCGCGCCGCCTCGCCGTGCGCGCGCAGGCGGCGGAGCGAACCGTTGTGGGCGCTGGCGTTCAGGGTCTCGACGAAACGCGCGACCTGCAGTTCGACGATCGCCTCGGCGGCATCCGCGGCTTCCCTGCGGCTGCGGCGGTTCTCCTCGATCACCCGTTCGAGGTCGTCGACGGTGTACAGGAACACGTCGTCGATCTCGGCCACGTCCGGCGCGATGTCGCGCGGCACGGCCAGATCGAGCAGCAGCATCGGTCGGTGGCGCCGTTGCCTGAGCGCGGCGGCGACCTCGGCGCGATGCAGGATCGGGTCGCGCGCGGCGGTGGCCGAGAACACGATGTCGGCTTCGGCCAGATGCCTGTCCAGTTCGGTCAGCGGCAGCGCGACGCCACCGTGGCGGCTGGCCAGTTCCTGGGCGTGGGCGAGGGTGCGGTTGGCGAACAGCAGGCGCCTGGCTTTCGCCTGCACCAGATGCCGCGCGGTGAGTTCGATGGTCTCGCCGGCACCGATCAGCAGGATCGTGCTGTCGGCGGGGCGGGCGAAGGTCTCTTCGGCCATGCGCACCGCGGCCGAGGCCACCGAGACCGGGTTGGCGCCGATTCGGGTGTCCGTCCGCGCGCGCTTGGCGGTGACGAAGGCGTGCTGGAACAGGCGGTCCAGGCGGCCGCCGAGGGTGCCGGCGCTGCGCGCCGCGGCCCACGCCTGTTTCACCTGGCCGAGGATCTGCGGTTCGCCCAGGACCAGCGAATCCAGCCCGGTCGCGACCCGGAACAGATGACGCACCGCCTCGCCGTCGCTGTGACGGTAGAGGTAGTCGCGCAACGCCATCGGCGCGCGTCCGCCGCCGTCCTGCGGATGGGCGGCCAGCCAGTCGACCAGGGCGTCGCCGTCGCCGCCGGTCAGGGCGTAGACCTCGGTGCGGTTGCAGGTCGAGAGCAGGGCCACTTCCTCCACCCCGGGCAGCGCGCGCAGCGCGGCGAGCGTCGCCGGCAGGGTCTCGTCCGAGAACGCCACCCGTTCGCGCAGTGCGACCGGAGCGGTCTGGTGGTTGATGCCGAGGGCGACGAGGTGGGACATGCGGAGATGACGATCGGGACGGGTGCGTTCAGGCGGTTCGGGTAAGCTGGCGATCCCGCCTAGTTTACGGCCGCATAGTCTAAGGCCGCGCCCGCCGATGCCCGCATCCGGTTTCGCATCCCGTGTCCGAATCCGCCGTTTCGCGGCCGCCGCGTTGCTGGTCCTCGCGGGCGCCGCCGCCGCGGAACGCCCGCGCGGCGCCGACGAGAACCCGCTCTCGCCGGCCATGGCCGGCGAGTTCGCGCTGCAGGCCGGTCGGCTGGAAGACTCCGCGCGCTGGTATCTCCAGGCCGCGCGCGCCGCCGAGGGTGATGCGGTGCTGGCCGAGCGCGCCACCCGGATCGCGCTGCTGGCCAAGGACGATGTCAGTGCCGCCGCCGCGCTCAAGCTGTGGCGCGCCCGCGCCGAGCGGTCGCCGGCGATGCGTGGCGCCGAGGCGACCCTGGCGCTGCGGCGGAAGGATGAGCGCGGGGCACAGCGCGAACTGCGGGCGCTGTTGCGCAGCGGCGACAAGGACGGCTGGCGTCATGCCCTGATCGCGCTGGATGCCGGTTCCGGCGATCCGGTGCTGACCGGCCGGCTGGTCGGTCGCTTGATCGACGACATTCCGGGCGTGCTCGAAGCCTGGCTGTCGTTCGGCGAGTTCTCGCAGCAGTTGCAGCGCAACGACCTGACCGAAAGGATCGTCGCGCGGCTGATCACCCGCTTTCCGGACGAGCCCGCGGTGGCGCTGCTCCACGCCAGTCAGCTCCGCGAGGCCGGCAAGGACGAGGACGCGCGCAAGGTCCTGACCGGTCTGATGTCCGCCCCCGACGCCACGCCCGAACTGGGCTTCGCGGTGGCCCGCGAGTACAGCGCGCTGGGCGATCATGTCCGCGCCGCCGAAGTGCTGTCGAAGGGGCCGCAGGACGATCGCAGCTACACTCTGCGCGCGGCGTATCTGGCCCAGGCCGACGACAAGGTCGGTGTCGGTCGGGTCTACGACGAGCTGAAGCGCGATTCCGCCGCGCCCGATCCCGAACGCCGCCTGCTGCTCGGCCAGATCGCCGAATTCATCGAACGCCACGACGAAGCCCTGTCCTGGTATGCCAGCGTTCCCGGAGGCCCACAGCGCTGGCAGGCGCAGTTGCGCACCGCCACGGTGCTGCACAAGCTCAAGCGCGGCGAGGAGG
>JAYRTK010000159.1:0-7857 GCA_041919595.1 Lysobacteraceae bacterium | reverse complement strand
GCGCAGCGCACGGGTCATCGCGATGATCTCGGGCAGTTCCATCGTGCCCTCGACCGCGGAATGGCTGGAGAGGATCTGCTCCAGCAGGGTCGAGCCCGAGCGCGGCAGGCCGACGATGAACACCGGATCGGGCGAAGGATCGCCGCCACCGGCGCGGTCGGCGAAAAAGGCGGGGGTGTAGATCGCCTTCGCGCGGGCGACCCGGGCGCTGGTGTCGCCGGCGCGGTACGGCACCTGCGTCAGGCGCAGCGCGTTGCCAGCGGCGTAGTGGGCGAACGAAGCGTCGTACTCGGCCCGGTCCTCCAGCGCCTTGCCCAGCGCGAAGTCGAAATGCAGCCGGTGCTCATCGGCGAGATCCGTCCGCGCCAGCTGCACGCGCATCGCCGCGATGTCGGCGTCGTCGAAACGCAGGGTCTTGAGATTGGCGAGGCTCCACCAGGCTTCGCCGAAGCCGGGATCGAGCGCGATGCTGCGGCGATAGGCGGCGACCGCCTCGTCCTGGCGACCCGCGGTCTTGAGCGCATGGCCGTGGCTCATCCACACCCGCGGGTTGTCGGGATATTCCCGCAGAATCGCTTCGTACAGCGCGATGCCCTCGACGTATTCGCCGAGGCGGCACAGGATCGCCGCCTTCAGCGTGCGGCAACCCGGGTTGTGCGGTTCATCGTCGAGCAGACGGTCGAGCTGGACCAGCGCCTGTTCCGATTGCTGGTCGCGATGCAGGACCAGCGCGTAGTGCTGACGCGCCTCGCGGAACCCCGGCGCCAGTTCGAGGCAGCGTTCGAGCAGCGCCAGCGCTTCCTCGGTGCGGCCGACGCGCACGCCCAGTTCGGCGAGCATGCGCAGCGCGGCGACATCGGTCGGCCGCTGCTTCAACCAGGCACGCAGTTGCGCTTCGGCCTCGGGCAGTCGCCCGCCGGCCAGTGCGTCGGCGGCCTGGAGCAGGCGCGGGTCGCGCGAGGAGTGACGCACGTACTGCAGATAGGCGGCGTCCGCACCATCGCCGTCGCCGGTCGCGCGCAGATGATCGGCCAGCGCCAGCCAGGCCTGGGCGAGATCGGGCTTGAGCGCGAGCGCATGCCGCAGCGCGGCCACGGCCGCATCGCCGCGCCCGGTGCGGGCCAGGGTCAGACCGTATTCGTAGTGGACCAGGGCCGCCCGCGGCTGGAATCGCGCCAGGGGTTCGAGGATCGCGAGCGCGTCGTCGACGCGACCGCAGAGCCGGTGCGCGGCCGCCAGCACCAGCAGCGCGGCCGGATGCCCGACCGCCACCCGCAGGATTTCCTCCGCCTGCCGACCGGCCAGTTCGGGATCGCTGCCGAGCAGGCGCGAGGCATGGGACAGGGCGACATCGAGGCTGGCGGTGGCTTCAGACAAACAACGATCCTGCGGCGAGTCGTGACGATGGTCGCGGTCCTGCCGGACGGCCTTGCGAACACCGGCATGGCCGAAAACCATCGGACATCCGAGCGGCGACTCCCCGGCACGGCAAACCGACAATCTACGCTGGCCGCGTTTGCCGCGTCCAGTTGCGCCGGACGCCGGAACCCAGGGCACGGGCGCCGCCGGAGGGCGAAAAAACCGCGCGCATGGTGTTGAAGGACGATCTTCCAGGTCTTTTCCGGTCGCCAGTCCGGTACACGCCCGGACTGGCTCGCGACGAATCAATCGGTTGCGCGCTTGTTTCGTCATCGCTGCCATCCCTGACTACGCCGGCAGGCCGTTTTTCAACAGCCTGCTAGCATGCCGGCATGGCCAAAGACCCCGATGACCGCCCACCGATCCGGCGCTACGACAAGCCCGCCGGCGGCTGGGACGCGCTGAAGGCCTCCTGGGACGCCCTGCGTCAACAGGAGGCGGTGCTGCGCGGCCCCGGCACCCTGCTGCGCACCAACCAGCCCACCGGCTTCGACTGTCCCGGCTGCGCCTGGCCGGACCGCAACCCGCATTCCACCTTCGAGTTCTGCGAGAACGGGGTCAAGGCGGTCGCGAACGAGGCCACCTCGAAACGACTGGACGCCGCGTTCTTCGCCGAACATCCGGTGTCCTGGCTGGCGCAGCAGAGCGACGAATTCCTCGAAGCCCGGGGGCGACTGACCGAGCCGCTGGTCTACGACCCGGAGCGCGACCGCTACGTCCCGATCGGCTGGGACGCGGCATTCGCGATGATCGCCGGCGCACTGAACGCGCTGGCCTCGCCGGACGAGGCGATCTTCTACACCTCCGGCCGCACCTCCAACGAAGCGGCGTTCCTGTACCAACTGTTCGTCCGCGCCTACGGCACCAACAACCTGCCCGACTGCTCGAACATGTGCCACGAGCCGTCCGGCGTGGCGATGATCGAGCAGATCGGCAGCGGCAAGGGCAGCGTCACGCTCGATGATTTCGAGCAGGCCGAGGCGATCTTCGTGTTCGGGCAGAACCCCGGCACCAACCATCCGCGGATGCTCGGCGAACTGCGCCGCGCGGCCAAGCGCGGATGCGGGATCGTCGTGTTCAATCCGCTCCGCGAACGCGGACTGGAACGCTTCGCGGACCCGCAATCGCCGGCGGACATGCTCGGTGGCGGCGGTGTCGCGATCGCGACCCACTACTTCCAGCCGCGGATCGGCGGCGATCTGGCGGTGGCCCTGGGCATCGCGAAGATCGTGGTCGAGCGCGCCGATGCGGCCCGCGACGCGCATGCGGTCGATCACGCCTTCATCGATGCGAACACGGTCGGATACGACGCCTTCGCCGACCTCGCGCGCGGTGCGGACTGGGCCGACATCGAACGCGAATCGGGACTGGACCGGGCGCAGATCGCGCAGGCGGCCGCGGTCTACCTCGACAGTCGCGCCACGATCTTCTGCTGGGGCATGGGCATCACCCAGCACCGGCGCAGCGTGGCCACCCTGCAGACCCTGGTCGGTCTGCTGCTGATGCGCGGCAACATCGGCAAACCCGGCGCCGGGCCCTGCCCCGTGCGCGGCCACTCCAACGTGCAGGGCGACCGCACGATGGGGATCTACGAAAAACCCTCGCCGACCTTTCTCGATCGCCTCGGCGCGGAATTCGGTTTCGATCCGCCACGTGCGGACGGTTTCGACACCGTCGCCGCGATCGAGGCGATGGGCGACGGGCGCGGCAAGGTGTTCTTCGCGATGGGCGGCAATTTCGCGGCGGCCACCCCGGACAGCGCACGCACCCACGCCGCGCTGCGCAACTGCGCGCTGACCGTGCAGGTCAGCACCAAACTCAATCGTTCGCACGTCGTCCACGGGCACCGGGCGCTGATCCTGCCCTGCCTCGGGCGCACCGAGATCGACCTGCAGGCCTGCGGTCCGCAGGCGGTGACGGTCGAAGACTCGATGAGCATGGTGCATCTGTCGGCGGGCATGAATGCGCCGGCCTCCTCGTCGCTGCTGTCGGAACCGGGGATCATCGCCCGGCTCGCCGCCGCGACGCTGCCCGACCGCGGCATTCCGTGGCTGACGATGATCGAGGACTACGATCGCATCCGCGATCGCATCGCGCGGGTGGTTCCGGGCTTCGAGGATTTCAACGCCCGCGTCCGCCATCCCGGCGGATTCCATCTGCATCATCCCTGCCGCGACCGCGTATTTCCCACGCCGCTGGGCAAGGCGCGGTTCTTCGCGCATCCGCTGGAGGATCGCATCCATTCGGCCGGAGAGGCGGCAGGCGGGGCTTCAGCCCTGATCGACCCGGCCGCGACGTCATCGGGGCTGAAGCCCCTCCTGCGGCTCATGACCGTGCGCTCGCACGATCAGTACAACACCACGGTCTACGGCCCCAACGACCGTTATCGCGGCGTGCAGGGTCTGCGCCGGGTCTGCTTCATTTCGCGCGCGGATCTGGATGCGCACGGATTCGCCGACGGCACCCATGTCGACCTGGTCTCGGTCTGGCACGACGGCGAGCGCGTGGCACCGGATTTCCGGCTGGTCGAATACGACATTCCCGCCGGCTGTCTCGCCGCCTATTTCCCGGAAACCAACGCCCTGGTGCCGCTCGATCATCACGCCGAACGCGCACGCACGCCGGCGTCGAAATCGATCCCGGTGAGGTTGCGTCATCGCGCACCGGACGCCGCACCATGAGTCACACGCCGTGAGCGAAGACGCCGCGCTCGCTCTGCTGCGCCTGCTGGCCGAGGAAGACGGCCTGTCGCCACCGCGCGCCGCGAAGAAGCTGGGCCTCGGCGCCAGCGAGCTCCAGCGAGTGCTGGTCGCGCTCGGCGACGATCCGCGTTATGGCGGGCTCGGACTGGTCGAACCGCGCACCGAACCGCATCGCGATGGCACCCGCGTGCGTCTGTGGCTGAGCGCACGCGGACGCACGCTGTGCGCGGACGCGCGCGGAGACGACGCATGAGCGCCGGTCCGTCCACGGGCCTGCGCCCGCACGAGGCCCTGCATCTCGCCGGCGACGACGCGCGGACCCGCGAGGAGTGGGTGGTCGAGGAAACCCCGATCGCCCTGCTCTACAACGGGCTGCCGTTCGCGGTGATGATGGCCACGCCCGGGGATCTGGAGGACTACGCGCTGGGATTCGCCGTATGCGAAGGGATCGTCGCGCACGCGGACGAATTCGCACTGGTCGACATCGTGCGCAGCGACCGCGGGATCGCCCTGCACGGCGCGATTCCGCAGCACCGCTTCGATGCGCTGGATGCGCGTGCCCGTGGCCTGGAAGGACGCAGCGGCTGCGGCCTGTGCGGCGTGTCGCAACTGGAGGCGGCGCTGCGTCCGGCGCGCAAGGTCGGCGCCGGACCGCGATTGTCCGCGGATGCCATCCATGCCGGACTCGCGGCGCTCGCGCGGCAGCAACCGATCAGCGCGCGCAGCGGCGGTGCGCATGCCGCCGGATTCGCGCATGCGACGGGCCTGCTCGTCCGCGAGGACGTCGGCCGCCACAATGCGGTCGACAAGCTGGCCGGCGCGCTGCTGCGCGCCGCGCCTGCCCTCGATCCGGACAGCGGTTTCCTCGCGATCACCTCGCGCGCCTCGTACGAAATCGTGCACAAGGCCGCCCATGCCGGCATCGCCGCGGTCGTGGCCATGTCGGCACCGACCGATCTGGCGATCCGTCACGCCGTGGAGGCAGGCGTCACCCTGATCGCGTTCGCCCGCGACGGGCGGATGAACGTGTACAGCGGTCGCGAGCGACTGGTGTCCGCGCGATAGCGGAGACGCCACGGCCGGCGCGGCAAGACGATCGGCGTCGGCAACGTCGAAACCGCCTGTTTTCAGCGCCGCCAGCGACGCCGCGCACTCGTCCTCGGGTGGACGGCGAGCACGGAGGGCGCGATGGCGGCCGCGACGGCGAAACATGCGGCGAACGCGATGGCCCGACGTACGTTCGCTCGCATCAGAGGCTGGCGCCGTCGAAAGGCTTGATCGCGATCGTCGCCAGATCGAGATCGGGCAGGCAACGCACGTTCACCGCGGCGACCTTCGCGCCGCTGCGCGGATCGACACCCTCGCTGAAGGGCGCGATGCCGCAGGTGTGGCAGAAGTGGTGATCGATGTGGTTCCGGTTGAAGTGATACGTGGCGTAATCGCCTTCCACGGTGGTGAGACGCAGCGCGTCGCGCGGGAAGAACGCGAGCAATCCGCCGCGGCGGCGACACAGGGAACAATTGCAATCCACCGCTTCGGTGATCTCGCCGTCCAGCTCGAACGCGATCCGACCGCAATGACAACTGCCGCGATGCAACATGACGCACTCCTCGATGACGAGACCGGAACCTTCACTCTAGCAGCCGCACGACGCCCTCGATGCGCGCACATGTTCATTGCGCCCGGTGGACACCCAGGCGCCCGATCGCTCGACCTCCCGCCGATGCGATCGGTCCGCTTTCGACCGGACACTCGGCGCACAGGCTGGCAGATGCGCCTCCATCGGTTCCGGACTATCCTTGGCGCCTTCGTTCAGCCGGACTCCGACCATGCGCCTCGCACCGCTCGCCGTCGCCCTCCTCACCGCCACGCTCGCCGCCTGCGGCGGCCAAGGCACCGACACCACCAACGCCTCCGCCGCCGACGCCAAATCCATGACCGCTTCCGACGCCGCTTTCGATGCGAAATTCGCCGACCTCAGCAAGCGCTGGCTCGACGGTTCGCTCGCGCTGAATCCGGTCACCGCCACCCAGCAGGGCGACCATCGTTTCGATGCCGAACTCGATGACCTGAGCGCGGACGGACGCGCGAAATCGCTCGAATTCGCGAAGAAAATGCTGGCCGAACTGGATGCGATCGACGCCTCGAAGCTGTCGCGCGAGAACCAGATCGATGCCGCGATCCTGCGCAATCAGTTGCAGGGCGAGATCTGGAGCACCGAAACGCTGCAGAGCTGGGCCTGGGACCCGCAGGTCTACAGCGGTATCGCCGGCGGCGCGATCTACAACCTGATGGCCCGCGACTACGCGCCGATGCCGCAGCGACTGAAAGCCGCTGCCGCGCGCATGGAAAAGATTCCGGCGCTGCTGGCGCAGGCGCGCGAGAACCTCGATCCGGCGCGCGTGCCCGAAACCCACGCCAGGACCGTCGCCGCGCAGAACAAGGGCCTGCTGTCGCTGATCGAGGAGTTCATCGCGCCCAACGCCGACCAGTTGCAGGGCGAGGATCGCAAGCGCCTGGACGCGGCGGTGGCCACGCTGACGAAGGCCGTCGAGGAACACCAGACCTGGCTGGACAAGACCCTGGTCCCCAACGCCAAGGGCGACTTCCGCATCGGCGCCGAGAAATACGATCAGAAGCTGCAGTTCGCGCTGATGTCGTCGCTGTCCCGCGCCGAGATCAAGCAGCGCGCGGAAGCGGAAATCACCGCCGTGCGCGCGACGATGTACAAGATCGCGCAGCAGGTGCTGAAGGACAAGCCGGGCGCCCCGGCGCTTCCCGACGCGCCCAGCGACGAGCAGCAGCAGAAGGCGATCGAGGCCGCGCTCGAACTGGCCTACGCCGAGAAGCCCGCGCGCGACCAGGTGGTCGAGACCGCCAAGGCCACGCTCGCGCAGGCGACCGAATTCACGAAGGCGAAGGATCTGGTCACGATGCCGACCGATCCGGTCGAGATCATCCTCATGCCGGAATTCCAGCGCGGCTTCTCGGTGGCCTACTGCGACTCGCCCGGTCCGCTCGACAAGGGACAGAAGACCTACTACGCGATCTCGCCGATTCCCGACGCCTGGACCGATGCGCAGACCGATTCGTTCCTGCGCGAGTACAACACGCGGATGATCCATCTGCTGTCGATCCACGAGGCGATGCCGGGCCATTATCTCGAAGGCGCGTTCTCGGCACGCCATCCGTCGACATTGCGCGGGGTTCTGCGCTCGGGCATGTTCGCCGAGGGCTGGGCGGTCTACACCGAGACGGTGATGATGGAAGCCGGCTATCTCGACAACGACCCGCTGTTCCATCTCATGCGCTACAAGTTCTACCTGCGTGCGGTGGCCAACGCGATCCTCGACCAGGGCGTGCACGTCGACGGCTGGAGCAAGGAACAGGCGATGGCGCTGATGGTCAAGCGCACGTTCCAGCAGGAACGCGAGGCCGAAGGCAAGTGGGTGCGCGCCCAGCTCAGCAGCACGCAGCTGCCCACGTATTTCGTCGGCGTGCAGGAGCACTTCGATCTGCGCAAGGCCATGGAGCAGAAGCTCGGCAAGGACTTCAAGCTCAAGGCCTATCACGACCAGGTGCTGTCCTACGGCGCACCCCCGGTCCGCTTCGTCCGCGCGATGATGCTGGACGAACCGATCAAGTGATCGATGCCGGGTCGACCCCGTCGCGGGGGGGCCCCCCGCCCCCCCCCCGGGGGCCCCCCCCCCCCGCGGGGCGGGGCCCCCGGCCCCGG
>JAYRTK010000158.1:0-7876 GCA_041919595.1 Lysobacteraceae bacterium | reverse complement strand
ACCGCCGGGACCGTTGGCGCAACGGCTTCGGCTGGACCCGCGAGATCCTGCGCCGGTCCGGTGCGGGCACGGTCGATGGCGACGACTGGGACTGGCGCGTATCGATCGCCGAGATCGAGCGCGACGGCCCCTTCTCGATCTTTCCGGGTGTGGATCGCGAGCTGGTGCTGCTGCACGGCGACGGCATGCGCCTGCGATTCGACGATGGCGAGGTTCGCGACGTGCTGCCACCGCATGGCCGCGTGCGTTTCGCCGGCGAGCGTGCGGTCCAGGGCGAACTGATCGGTGGTCCCACCCACGATTTCAATCTGATGTGGCGTCGCGATCGCGTCGACGCCGAGTTGTGGCACCGACCGCTGGTGGGGTCGATGGTCCTGTTCGTCGAACCGCACGAGCAATGGCTGGTGTATCTGCTGTCCGGACACGCACGCTGCGACGGCGGCGACACGCGGTGCACGGCGGCGATGGGCGATAGCCTGCTTCTATCGCCGGAGGGCGCGCGTCGACGTTTCGCGCTGGACGGCGGTGGCGAAGTCCTGATCGCGCGATTGCGCGATCGTGCGCTGGAAACGTGACGGAATTCGATCCGGATTCGCGGTTTTTGCCGTTTTTTTCGACGGTGACATCGCGTCCTGTACGATTTCGGCCGGATTTTCCCGGATTTTGAGCAGGATCAGAAATCCGGTCGACGCTGGTCTCTAACCTGCGCATCGTTTACGACGACAGGGCGGGATCTATCCATGGGATTCGTATTGCATGACGCCGACGGGCATCGTTGCATCGCGTTCAACGATCTGGTGCGCGGCGACGATGGCGTTCAGGCCAATCAGTTCCTCGTCTCCCACGGCAGCCATTCGGCGCTGATCGATCCGGGCGGCTCCCTGTTGTACACGCCGCTGGTGCTCGCGCTGGGGCGCCATGTCCGCCCGCATCAGATCGATCTGGTGCTGTGTTCGCACCAGGATCCGGACATCATCGGCTCGGTCGACAAATGGCTGCTCTACACGCAGGCGACGGTCGTCTGTTCCCGGCTGTGGGGCCGTTTCGTGCCGCATCTGGTGCCGCACTACATGGAGAACGCCGGCCGCGAACGCTATCTGCTGGTGGAGGACGAAGGTGCGCGCATCCCGCTGGGCAACACCGAACTGATCGCGCTGCCCGCGCACTTCCTGCATTCGGTCGGCAATCTGTCGTTCTACGACCCGCTCAGCCGGATCCTGTTCTCCGGCGACGTCTGTTCCGGTCTGGTCTCCAGCGGCACACCCTACGGATTCGTCGAGGACTTCGACAGTTACCGGCCCTGCATGGAAGGGTTCCACCGCCGCTACATGGCCAGCAACCGGGTGATCAAGCTCTGGGTCGACATGGTGCGCGAGCTCGATCCGGTGATGATCGTGCCGCAGCATGGCATGCCGTTCCGCGGCGATACCCAGCGGACGATGCTCGACTGGCTGTACGGGCTGCAGTGCGGCGTCGATCTGGTCGGGCCGATGAACTATCGCTCGAAGGTTCTGCGCATGGCCACGCCGGCCAACTACTGAAGCTCCTCCGATCCGTGCCGCCGTCGTCCGGCGGTACGGTCAGTACACGTCGCGACGATAACGACCGTCGCGACGCAACGCCGCGAGTGTGTCGTGGCCGAGCGCCGCGCCCAGCGCCTCGTCCACCGCGGGCGCCATGCCCGAGGCGCTGCCGCAGACCAGGAGGCTGGCGCCGTCCGCGACCCATGCGCGGATCGCGTCGCCGGCATCGCGCAGGCGGTCCTGCACATAACGATGCGGTCCGTCATCGCGCGAGAACACCAGGTCCGCGCGCGTCAGCGTGCCGTCCGCGCACCAGGCGTCCAACTCGTCGCCCCAGAACCGATCGTGCGCGCGCTGGCGTTCGCCGAAGATCAACCAGGCGCCACGCGCATGCGCGGCCGCGCGCGCGGCGAGATGCGCGCGCAGGCCGGCCAGCCCGGTGCCGTTGCCGATCAGGATCAGCGGCGCGTCGAACGGCGGCGGGTGGAAGCCGGGATTGCGCCGGATCCGCAGCGCGATCTCTTCGCCGATCAGCGCGTGATCGCAGAGCCAGCCGCTGCCGAGTCCGGTGCGTCCGTCGGGTGTGCGCATCCGGCGCACCAGCAGCCGCAGATGGCCTTCGTCGGGGATCGAGGCGATCGAATAGGCGCGATGTGGCAAGGGGCTGAGCTGTGCCGCGAGCGCCGCCGCATCGAGCCCGAAGGCGATGCCCCCGGTCGGCCAGTGCGCCCGGGCCAGCGCTTCGTGCAGCGACAGCGCGCGCCCGCACCAGCGGACTTCGGCATCGCCGTCGATGCCGCGATCGCGCAGCCAGAGGTCGACGGCTTCCGCGGGATGTTGCGGCCCGATCTCGGCGATGTCGCCGGCGGTCCACGACAGCGCATCGCCGTCCGGCCACAGATGCAGCTCGGAAACCTCGCCGCCGAGGCTTCCGGGATTCAGCGTGCGTCGCGCGCACAGTCGCCAGCGCGCGTACGGCGCGGGCGCCCAGTCCGATGCCGTCGTCGCCGCGGCCATGCCCGGCAGACGGTCGAGATCCTGCTGCCAGCGTCGCAGTGCGCCGCCGTCGCCGTCGTCGATGTCGACGAGGTCGAACACCGGCTGCGCCCCGCAGCGCCGGAGCCAGGCCTCCAGGGCATGGCCGAACGCGCAGTAATGCGCATAGCGGCGATCGCCCAGCGCCAGCACCGCATAGCGCAGTCCGTCCAGCACCGGCGTCGTCGACATCGCGCCGTCCACGAATCCCTGCGCGGCATCCGGTGAATCGCCTTCCCCGGTGGTGCTGACCACGAACAGCGCCAGCCCGCTGCCGCGCAGACGCGTCGTGTCCAGCGATGCCATCGGCATCAGCGTCGGCGAGAGACCGCCTTCGTGCAGTCGTCGGGCGGTGCGTTCGGCCAGTTCCTGCGCGAAGCCGGTCTGGCTGGCGTGGATCACCAGCGGCGCCGCCGCGTCGTCGTCCCGTGCGGTTTCGGTGATGTGGAGGCGCCGCCGCAGGCGCCAACCAATCATCGTGGCCGTCAGATACAGCATCGTGAGCGCGATCGCGGCCAGCAGGCGCGGTGTTTCCGGTGCGCCCGTCGGCCACGCGGCGCGCTGCAGCGACAACGCGCCGAGCGCGATCGCCGCGAGCAGGACAAGGAGGCCGATCTGCAGGAACTGCGCGATCCGCGCGGTGCGCGCAGCGGTCATGACGCGACGACCGACAGCGCTTCGAATCGCGGCGACACCCGTTCGAGCAATGTGCCGTTCACGCGCACCAGGTAGCGCACCGCGAGATCGCGTTCATGCGCGAACGCCAATCCCGCTTCCACGCCCATCACCGTGAGCGCGGTGGACCAGGCGTCGGCGAGCATCGCGGTTCTGGCGATGACGGTCGTGGCCACCGGAGGATCGGGCAGGGTCCGGCCGTCGCGCGGGTCGAGCGTGTGCGCGTGGCGCATGCCGTCGTGTTCGAACGCGTGCCAGCGGTCACCCGAGGTCGCCACCGCGCAGCCGTCGAGCGTCACCGCCCGCAGCGGTGGCGCATCGCCGCGCGGATCGTCCAGCGCCTCTTCCTCGGCGCCTTCGATCAGCACCCGCCAGCGGTCGCCGTCCGGCTTGCGCCCGTAGCCGACCAGTTCGCCGCCGATCTCCACCAGCGCTGCCGGAATCGCGCGCGCGCGCAGGCGGCGCGCGACGAGATCGGCCCCATAGCCCTTGGCGATCGCGGACAGATCCAGCGCGACGCCGCCGGGCTGGATCAGTGCATGGCGGCCGGGTGCGTGCGTGCCCGCGCCAGTCTTGTCGGGGACGAAGGCGAGACGACGCCAGCCCGCCTGCGCGCGCAGACGGGCGAGCGAGGCGGCTGCCGGAACGGTGCCGCGTGCGGGCGATGGCCCGAACCCCCAGGCGTCGACGAGCGCGCCGAGCGTCGGGTCGAAGGCGCCGTCGCTGGCTTCCGCGACCGCGAGCGCGCAGTGCAGCACCTCGTCGAACGCGTCGGGCAGGGGCAGCGCTTCGCCCGCCGGCAGGCGGTTGTAGCGGGTTAGATCGCTGTCGTCGCGCCAATGGCTCATCTGCGCGACCACACGGTCCAGCGCCGACTGCACGACTCCGTGCAGCGCGTGCGGATCGGTCGACGGCAGGCATACCGCACGCACCGACCAGGTGGTGCCCATCGTCGTGCCGCCGAGCGATATCGTCTCCACGTCCGTCCCCGTTCCGGCGCGCCGCCTACTGCGGCAGCACCTCGAACGTGGCGACGTAACTCAGTCGACGGCGCGTCGCCTGCGGCACATCGGTCTTCGCGTCTTCGGTCGCGGTTTCCAGCCAGTACATGCCGGCCTCGGGCCAGATCACGCTGAAACGACCGTCGGCGCCGGTCTTCACCTTCAGTTCGTTCTGGGCGTTGCGATAGCGGGTCCCGCCGCGGACGATCTCGATGTCGAGACCGGCGGCGGGCTTGCCGTCGATCAGCAGGGTGAAGGTCGCGGCTTCGCCGGAGAACAGATCGTTCGGATGGGTCACCGGCACCAGTTCGAGGCCCTTGCCGGACGGTTTGAGCGCGACGTCGTTCGGCGTGCCGCGGGTGACGAAGGTCTCCACGCGTCCGAGGCTCTGCGAGACCTGCAGCTTGGGTGCGTCCTTCGGCACCTCGGTCGCGAACGTCGCCGCCGTGCCGCGCCAGCGCTTGGGCTTGCCGTCTTCTTCCCAGGTCGCGGACAGGCCGCCGCTGACCATCGCGATGCGATACGTGCCTTCCTGTTTCAGCTCCACATCGAACACCGAGCGGAACTTGCCGGTGGCGCCATTGGCGCTCTGTGCCGGCGTGCCGTCCGGAGCGGTGACGACCAGGCGCTCCAGCGGCAGCGGGACGTGATTGAAATAGAACAGATCGTTGGACACCGCGGCGTCGACGGTGATCCAGGGGGTGTCGCCGGCGATCACGGTCTGCGACGGCAGCAGCCAGGCCTTGTGGGCGGAGGCGACGAACGGTGCGAGTGCGGCGGCGAGCGCGAGCGGGAGCAGGAAACGGGATTTCATCGGAGACTCCGGTCGGGAGGAGAGGCGGGGAAGCGGTCGGCGGATGCGATGCGTCAGGGCCGGATCGTGAGCGAGATCGCGCCGAGCTCGCTGGTGCCCCTGGCGTTGCCGGTCTGCGCTTTCGGTTTCGGCGCCCAGGTGAAGGGCAGCTTGAGCAGTTCGCGGCCGCCGACTTCGCGTACCGCTTCGACCACGAGGGTGTAGTCGCCGGGCGCGAGGCCCGCGAGCCGTGGATCGCGATCGGAGACTGCGATCGTGTGCGTGCCGACGGGGCGGGTGGGGCCGCTCACGCCATCGATCGGCAACTTCAGCGCGCGCCCGCTGCGGCGCCACCACTGGCGCAGATCGGGCAGCCACTTGGTACCGTGGCCTTCGCTGTTGCCGCGCTGCTGGTACCACACCGCGAGATTCGCGGCGACCTTCTGGTCGCCACCTTCGATCCACACCGCGACGTAGGGACGATGGTATTCGGCGACCTCGAGTCGCGGGATCTCGACGCCGACGCGCAGTTCGGCGGCATAGGCCGGCGCGGCGAGACCGGTGCCGACGACGAGGGTGATGGTGAGCGGGACGACGATGCGACGGACGTTGGAGGAGGCGTTGTCGAAGGAGACGTTCATGCGGGCACTCAATGGACGAACAGGAGGGCGATCAGGGCGGGCAGCAGCAGGCCGAGGCCGACCCACGGCCAGGTGCCCGGACGCTGTCGCGCATGCAGTTGCAGCAGGCACAGGCCGGTGATCGCGAACACCGCGCAGGCGAGCGCGAAGACGTCGATGAACCACGCCCAGGCCGGGCCGGCGTTGCGGCCCTTGTGCAGATCGTTGAGATAGGCGATCGCGCCGCGCTCGGTGCGTTCGTATTCGATCGCGCCGGTGGCGCGGTCGAGGCTCAGCCAGGCGTCCGCGCCGGGCGACGGCAGCGACAGGTAGATCTCGTCGGGCGACCATTCGCCGTCGCGTCCGCGCAGTGCGATGCCGAGTTCCGCATCGAGCCAGCGTTCCACGGTCGCCGGCAGCGGCGCTTCGCCGCTGTCGCGCCGGCCCAGCGCCGCACGCAGCGACGACGGCAGGGTCGCGGTGCGCTGCTCGGTGCGCGGTTGCGCTTCGATCTGCGCGGCGTGGTTGAGGGTGATGCCGGTCGTCGCGAACAGCAGCAGGCCCGCGAGCGAGACCGCGGCGCTGATCCAGTGCCACCGGTGCAGCGTGCGCAGCCAGAAGCCGCGTCGCCGCTGTGCGGCGGCGATGTCGCTCGGACTCATGTCTCGGCCCACCGCCGCAGCAGGTTGTGGTAGACGCCGGTGAGCTGCACCAGGGCGGCGTGATCCGGGGCATCCGCGCCGAGATGCCGGATCGACAGATCCAGTTCGTACAGCAGCCGGCGTTCGCCGTCGTCGCGGACCATGCTCTGCATCCAGAAGAACGAGGCGATGCGCGCCCCGCGGGTCACCGGCAGCACGCGATGCAGGCTGGTGCTCGGATACAGCACCATGTGGCCGGCCGGCAGTTTCACCCGCTGTGTGCCGTAGGTGTCTTCGATTTCCAGTTCACCGCCGTCGTATTCCTCCGGCGCGGCGAGGAACAGCGTCGCCGACAGATCCGTACGCACCGGATCGGCACCGCCGCGGCTGCGGTCGTAGCGCACCGCGTTGTCGACGTGATAGTCGAACGACTGCCCGCCGGCGTAGCGGTTGAACAGCGGCGGGTAGATGCGTTTCGGCAGTGCGGCGGCGAAAAAGCCGGCGTTGCGCGACAGCGCGTCGAGCACGCGCGCGCCGAGTTCGCGCGCCACCGGCGAGGTCTCGGGCAACTGCGCGTTGTCCTTGGCCTTCGCCGACTGGTGACCCGCGGTGACCTTGCCGTCGGCCCAGTCGGCAGTGTCGAGGCGACCGCGGAAGTCGGCGACGTCCGCGGCGGATAGGACTTCTGGAATGGCGATCAGCATGAGGGTTCCTGTGGCGGTTCCCCGCGCGGTCCGGTATCGCGACGGAGGCGTTCGGGATCAGAAGCGCCAACTGGCGGTCAGCACCGCTGAACGGCCTTCGCCGGGCGTGGCCCAACCGTTGCCGGCGGTGACGATGCCGTTGGTGAAAGTGATGTTGTTGCGGATGCGGGTGTAGTAGGTCTCGTCCAGCAGGTTGCCGATGTTCAGCTGCAGCGACAGGGCGTCGTTGACCGCATAGCCGATCATCGCGCGGTGCACCCAGTAGTCGTCGGTCTCGAACAGCGGCTGGCCGTCGAGGCTGTTGTTCTGCACGACGAATCCGTCCTGGTAGGTCGCGCCGTACCCGAAGGTCCAGTCGCCCAGCGCGTACGTCGTCCAGAGGCTGCCGGAATGCTTCGGTGTGCTCGTCAGCGGATTGCCTTCGAACGGATCGCGATCGGTCGCCGAATTGCCGCAGGCGGCGCTCGGGTGGTCGTAACAGAACGACGACACCCCGTGCACCACCTCGCTGTCGAGCCAGGTGTAGTTGGCGAAGATCTGCCAGCCGGGGCGCAGCCTGCCGGCGACGCCGAGGGCGAGGCCGTCGACCCGTGCGCGTCCGTCGAGTTGCTGTTCGCCGGAAGGATTGAGCGGATTGCCCGGATCGGCGACGCGGTACTGCCGACGTTCGTTGCGGAAGATCGCCGCGGTCAGCACGAGATGACGATCGAGCAGCTCCCACTTCGTGCCGAGTTCGAGATTGATCGCCGCCTCCGGTTCGACCGCGCAGTTCGCGGTGCCGGTGGTGCTGGTCAGCGTGCAACTGCCGTTGACCGAGGCCTTCGACGGCGTCTTGCTGTTGGCCCAGGACAGGTACACCGTGCCGTGTTCGACCGGCTTGAACA
>JAYRTK010000157.1:0-7894 GCA_041919595.1 Lysobacteraceae bacterium | reverse complement strand
GTTTTCCAACCGCTTTTCCACCTGCTTTCCAACCGTCGGATGCATAACTTGCGTGTCGCCCGCTGCAACCGCAGCACGACGAGAAGCACGACATGCAAGACCGCACTTCCGCGCAAGGCGTCTCCGATGATGCCCGCGCCTTCGATGAGAACCAGCTCGCCCGGCGTTGGGACATCTCCCACCGCACGCTGCAGCAGTGGCGCCGGATGGGGATCGGCCCTGTCTACCTGAAGCTCGGCAATCGCGTCAGTTACCGTCGCGAGGATGTCGAGGCCTACGAACGCCAGGCCTTGCGCCGCGGCACCGGCGAACGCGCGTTCGCGTGAGGACGACGATCATGACCGACCTCACCCTCCTGCCGGCGGAACTCGCCGAGCTGTCCGTCGCCCAATTGGCGGCGCTCTCCCCCCAACAGAAAATCCTCCTCGCCCAGCAACTGGAGCAGGCCGGCGACTGGCTCAAGCAGGTCAAGGCACGCCTCGATGCCGCGCTGGAGCAGACCTACGGCGATCGCATCCATGCCGCGCGCTGCGACGGCGGCAAGGACTTCGGCGTCGTTCACGTCGTCGATGGCGATCTGCGCCTGAGCGTGGACGTGTCCAAGCGCGTGACCTGGGACCAGACGCAGTTGGCCACGATCGCCAAACGCATCGACGCTGCAGGCGAGTCGGTCGAGGAATTCATCGACATCGCGTACAGCATTTCCGAATCGCGCTTCCAGAGCTGGCCGTCGACGCTGCGCTCGCAGTTCGAGGCCGCACGCACCGTCAAGCCCGGCAAGCCGACGTACCGGCTGACGCCGAACGAGGAGACCTGACATGACGCTTCCCATCATCGGCGCCGACCAGCGCATGTCCGAACGCCGTGGCGTGAAGGGCGTGTTGATCGGCAAATCCGGCATCGGCAAGACCTCGCAGTTGTGGACCCTCGACGCGGGCTCGACCCTGTTCCTCGATCTGGAGGCGGGCGACCTCGCGGTCGAGGATTGGGCCGGCGACAGCCTGCGCCCGCGCACCTGGGGCGAGTGCCGCGACCTTGCCGTGTACATCGGCGGACCGAATCCGGCGCTGCGTGACGACCAGGCCTACAGCCAGGCGCATTACGACGCCGCCTGCGCGCGCTATGGCGATCCGGCGCAGCTCGCGAAATACCACACGCTGTTCGTCGACTCGATCACCGTCGCCGGCCGGCTATGCCTGCAGTGGAGCAAGGGCCAGCCGCAGGCTTATTCCGACAAGACCGGCAAGCCGGACATGCGCGGCGCCTATGGCCTCATGGGCCAGGAGATGATCGCCTGGCTCACCCACCTGCAGCACACCCGCGGCAAGAGCGTTTGGTTCGTCGGCATCCTCGAGGAGAAGATCGACGACTTCGGTCGACGCCTCCTGCAGTTGCAGATCGATGGCAGCAAGACCGGCCTCGAACTGCCGGGCATCGTCGATGAGGTCGTGACGATGACCGAGATCGCGGCCGACGACGGCACCGCGTACCGCGCCTTCGTCTGCCACACCCTCAATCCGTGGGGCTATCCGGCCAAGGACCGCTCCGGCCGGCTCGACCTGATCGAGGAACCCCACCTCGGTCGCCTGATGCAGAAGATCGCCGGCAGCGCGCGCCCCGCGCTCGAACGGCTCGACTTCACGCGCCCCGCGACCACGACCACCACCACTTCGCACGCGCCGGCCGTTGTCGCGCAGGAGACCCCATGACCGTCTGGAACGATTTCAACGACGCCGAACAGCAGCAGACCTTCGACGTCATCCCCAAGGGCACCGTCGCCTGGGTGCGGATGACGATCAAGCCCGGCGGCTTCAACGATGCATCGCAAGGCTGGACCGGCGGCTGGGCGACCCAGAGCGACGAGACCGGCGCGGTCTACCTCGCCTGCGAGTTCGTCGTGCTCGAAGGCCCGTTCGCGAAACGCAAGCTGTGGTCGAACATCGGTCTACACAGTCCGAAGGGACCGACCTGGAGCGGCATGGGCCGCAGCTTCCTGCGCGCGCTGCTCAACTCCGCGCGCAACGTGCGACCGGAGGACAACTCGCCGCAGGCCGCCGCCGCACGGCGCATCCAGGGCTTCCACGAACTGGAGGGCATCGCCTTCGTCGCGAAGATCGACATCGAGCGCGACGGGCGGGGCGATGCGAAGAACATCATCAAACAGGCGGTGGAACCCGGCCAGCCCGACTATCCGCCGGGCGCGCCGCCCGCGGCCGGTGCGGCGGCGCGTGTGGCCGCGCCGGCCACGACGCATGCCGGGACGGCGGCCCCGACCGGCCGCCCGACATGGGCGCAGTAAGGCCCACCCGTGCGGTGCTGGGCCTGCGGCCAACCGGCGCGCGGCTTTGGTCACCTTGACCTGAGACACCCGCCCGCCGATCCACGGCGTTACCCGCACCGCTGGGCCTTCTGCTCGCGCCGCTGCCAGGACGCCTTCCACCAACTCTACGACACCCGCCGCCGGCACGAGCCGGCGGCGCTGGAGGAGCTTGTTCCCGTGACTCTGCCCCTGTCCCCCGATGCCCAGCGCGCTTGCCTGCTCGCGCTCGGCAACGCCGCCGACGCCGTCGGCTTCGCCGTGCCGCTCGCGCAGTACTCGCAAACACAGGCGTTGCACGTCATCGATGCGGTGATCCACGCCTACGAACGCCAGCAGCACCAGCACTCGCGCGCGCTGCGCGGGCTGCCGCCGCTGGACGATTTCGAAGACAGCGAAATTCCCTTCTGAGGCAGCCCGATGCTGGATTTCAACTCATCATCGACCGAGTCCGGACGCCTCGAAGCGTTGATCGACATCGGTCTGCAGCAGGCGCGCGCGGCCGAGCCCAAACGCACCTACCTCGGTGCGTCGCGGCTGGGCGTGGCCTGCTCGCGTGCGCTGCAGTACGAGTATGCCGACGCGCCGGTCGATCCCGGTCGCGACACCGACGGCCGCATGCTTCGGATCTTCGAGCGGGGTCACGTGCTCGAAGACAGCATGGTCGCGTGGCTCCGCGGCGCAGGTTTCGATCTGCGCACGCGCCATGACGATGGTACGCAGTTCGGCTTCTCCGCGCTCGACGGTCGCTTGCGCGGTCACGTCGATGGCGTCTTCGTCGCCGGTCCCGAGGGCTACGACTACCCAGCGCTCTGGGAGTGCAAGTTTCTCGGAACGAAGGCCTGGCGCGAGCTGGAAAAGCACCGGCTCGCTGTCGCCAAGCCGGTGTACGCCGCGCAGGTCGCGATGTACCAGGCGTACCTCGACCTGTATGCGAATCCCGCGCTGTTCACCGCGATCAACGCCGACACGATGGAGGTTTACGCCGAGCGCGTGCCCTTCGACGGCCAGCTCGCGCAGCGGATGTCCGATCGCGCGGTGCAGATCGTGCTCGCCACGGATGCCGGCGAGCTGCTGCCGCGCGGCTTCTCCGATCCCACCCACTTCGAGTGCCGGTTCTGCGCCTGGCAGGACCGCTGCTGGAGATCCGCATGACCCCCGATGTCCTACCCGATTGCAACGCGCCGATGGTCGCCGCGCGCACCGCGCACCAGGCGCTGCGCATTCCGATGCAGTGGCTCAACAACAAGGTCGAGCGCAGCGCGCGCGGCGTGCCGCACTATCGCATCGGCCATCTGGTCCGGTTCCGGCTCAGCGAACTGGAGCAGTGGCGCGATCGCCACGCGGCCGTGATCGCACCGCGACTGGAACAGGCCGATGCCGCAACGGTCGTCGTCTCACCGCCGCCGGTCGCCACGGATTTCACCGGCGTGAACTGGCACCGTCGCGAAGGGCTTGCCGAGATCTTCGTGCGTCGTCACGGCGACGACTGCCGCTACAGCGCGCGCCTGCGAAGCTGGTTCGTTCGCGCCGATCAAGGCTGGCACCGGGACGATACGCTTGTCGTGTTCGACCGGGTGCGCGGCATTTGCCGTGAAGCCGCTGATCGCGCCCGGACAGAACAGGCACGGCGCTGGTTCGCCAGTGCCACGACGGTCGCGGCCGTGGAGCGGATCGCGCGTCTGCGCGCGGATGCGATGCCGGCCGGCGAGGGGAGCGCGCAGTGACGCATCCGTCTCTGGATTTCAACGACGCCCCGCAGGTCGCCGCGCCAGGCGACGGTCGGGACGAGATCCGCGCGCAACTGCTCGACCGCCTGGAATCGGTGCTGACCGCGCTGTTCCCTGCAGGCAGGAAGCGGCAGGGCAAGTTCTTGATCGGCGACGTGCTCGGCAGTCCCGGCGACAGCCTGGAGGTGGTGCTCACGGGCGAGAAGGCGGGGTTGTGGACCGATCGCGCCAACAACACCGGCGGCGACATCTTCGATCTGATCGCAGCGCACTTCCGCATCGATGCACACGCCGAGTTTCCGCGCGTGCTGGAGGAGGCCGGAAGGCTGCTGGGGCGCGCATCTGCGTTGCCGATCGCGAAGCCGAAAAAGACCCCGCCGATCGACGATCTCGGTCCGGCGACCGCGAAGTGGGACTACCTCGACGCCGACGGTCAATTGATCGCCGTGGTGTACCGCTACGACCCACCGGGCGGCAAGAAGGAGTTCCGGCCGTGGGATGCGAAGCGTCGCAAGATGGCGCCGCCGGAGCCGCGTCCGCTCTACCACCAGCCGGGCATCGCCGCCGCGGACACCGTCGTCCTGGTCGAGGGCGAGAAGTGTGCGCAGGCGCTGATCGACGCCGGCATCGTCGCGACCACCGCGATGCACGGGGCGAACGCGCCGGTCGACAAGACCGACTGGTCGCCGCTGGCCGGCAAGACGGTGGTGATCTGGCCCGACAAGGACAAGCCCGGCTGGGAGTACGCCGAGTGTGCCGCCCAGGCGATTCTGGCCGCGGGCGCGCATGGCTGCCGGATTCTCTATCCGCCGGACGACAAACCCGAAGGCTGGGATGCGGCCGATGCGATCGCCGAGGGCTTCGATGTCGCCGGATTTCTGGTCGCCGGCCACTGCACGCCGGTCCGCTATGCGGGCGATCTTCTGGCGACGCAGACCGCGCAGGCGGGCGATCCTGTGGCCGGGCACGGCCTGTTCGAGGATCTGGACTGGACCTCGGAAGCCGGATTGGCACGGGCGTTCACCCGGCGCAACGGCCAGGACTGGCGCTACTGCGCACCGTGGGGCAAGTGGCTGGCCTGGACAGGCACGCGGTGGAACGCTGACCAGCGCCTGTACGTCATGCACCTGGCGCGCGAAATGTGCTGCGTGGCGGCGCTGATGTCGAAGTCGCCGCCGTTGAGCCGCCGGCTGGCCAGTGCCGCCTCGATCGCCGCGGTCGAGCGGATCGCACGATCGGAGCCTGAACTGAGTTCGATCCCGGACGAGTGGGATGCGAACCTCTGGGCGCTCAACACGCCGGGCGGGGTCGTCGATCTGCGCAACGGTCGATTGGCGACGCATCGGCGCGAGGATGGGATGACCCGAATCGCCACGGCGACGCCGCGCGGCGACTGCACCCGCTGGCGCGCGTTCCTCGGCGATGTCACCGGCGGCGATGCGGAGTTGCAGGCGTACCTGCAGCGGATGGCCGGCTACTGCCTCACCGGGGCGACCAGCGCGCACGCACTGTTCTTCCTCTACGGCACCGGCGCGAACGGCAAGTCGGTGTTCGTGACCGCACTGGCGACAATCCTTGGCGACTACGCGACCAACGCGCCGATGGACACGTTCATGGAAGCGCGCGGCGACCGTCATCCGACCGATCTGGCCGGACTGCGCGGTGCACGCTTCGTCGCCTCGGTCGAGACCGAGCAGGGCCGGCGCTGGAACGAGTCGAAGGTCAAGGCGATTACCGGCGGCGACAAGGTCTCGGCGCGCTTCATGCGCCAGGACTTCTTCGAGTACACGCCGCAGTTCAAGCTCGTGATCGCCGGCAACCACAAGCCCGCCATCCGCAACGTCGACGAAGCGATGAAGCGGCGCATGCACCTGATCCCGTTCACGGTGACGATCCCGCCCGAACGTCGCGATCCGAAGCTGACCGAGAAGCTGCTCGCCGAGCGCGATGGAATTCTCGCCTGGGCACTGGCCGGTTGCCTGCAGTGGCAGCGCACGGGCCTGCAGCCACCCGCGAGCGTGCTCTCGGCGACCGAGGAGTATTTCGAGGCCGAGGACGCGCTGGGGCGGTGGATCGACGAACGCTGCGTCCGCATCGAACGTGCCCGATCGTTGACGGCCGAACTGTTCAACGACTGGAAGGCGTGGGCGGAGGCCGCAGGCGAGTTCGTCGGCTCGCAGCGCCGGTTCTCGGACCAGTTGGTCGCCCGAGGCGTCGAGAAGTGGCGCAACGGCCTGGGCGTTCGCGGCTTCCAGGGCATCGGCCTGAAAGCGGAGCCCCGACCCGAGCGCAGCCGATTCCCCGACGACAACGACGATTGATTCCCCGCCACGCCACCCACGTCTGACGCAGTCGACACAGTCCATGATTATCCTCTTTACGTGCGTGTACGCGCGCGTAAGGAGTTATCCATAAGCTGAGTCGACTGCGTCAGACCCGATCCCCCACAGGACTCCGGAATGACCAGAACCCTCCTCGCGCTCGACCTCGGCACTACCACGGGCTGGGCGCTGCGCACCCCCGATCGCCGCATCGTCAGCGGCACCCACGCCTTCAAGCCGCAACGCTTCGAGGGTGGCGGCATGCGCTTTCTGCGCTTCGTGCGTTGGCTGGACGAACTGCAGACGCTCTCGGGCGGACTGCAGCACCTCGTGTTCGAGGAAGTGCGTCGGCATGCCTCCACGGACGCCGCGCACGCTTACGGCGGCTTCCTCGGCCAACTCTCCGCCTGGTGCGAACAGCGCCAGATCCCGTACCAGGGCGTGCCTGTCGGCACGATCAAGAAGCACGCGACCGGCAAGGGCAACGCGAACAAGGACGCGATGCTCGCGGCGGTGCGGGGCTGGGGCTACGCGCCCGTCGACGACAACGAAGCGGACGCGCTCGCCCTGCTGCACTGGGCCATCGCGCAGGAGCGTTCGGCATGAGCGTGTGGACGTTCGACGAAGTCGAGCACCGCTTCCACGAAGCCGCAGCGACGTCGTACCGCTTGCCCGCTGCGCGCGTGGCCGGTTACGTCAGCCTCTGGCCCGAGATCGCACGCCAGTCGTGGGAGGGCTACGCGGACGAGCGGATCGTGCTGCGCTTCCCAGCCACACCCGCGGCCGTCGATCGCCTGGCCGAGACCACGCAGTGGCTGCAGTGGCTGAGCGTGGAGCAGCGCAAGCTCGTGTGGGCGCGCGCCCGCTACGTGCCGTGGCGAGCGATCTGCGAAGCGCACCAATGCTCCAAGCCCACCGCGTGGCGGCGTTGGCGGCACGCGCTCACGTTGATCGTGGTGCAGCTCAACGGCCAGCCGCCACGCATCGTGGACGCAATGCCGCAGCATGACGCGACGTGACGCAATCGAACGTAAGTGCGCGCGTTGGATCGTAAAACCCCACGAAAATCGCTGAAACACTCCCCCCGATTGCGGGGTATCTTGTGTGCCACGGTGGTCATGCTCCCAAGCGGCGAGACGGTCGCGAGGGAGTAGGGGTTTCGGGATCGTCGTGCAACGCAATATCGTAGCGTGAGGTAGCGCGACGCAAGCGGTCGTGTCGCAGCGTATTTCGCGACCAATGCGCGTGATGTTTTCGCTGCATCGGCCCTGTAGTCTTTGTGCCTCGGCAACGTCGACATCGTCGATCTGACCCACAAGGACCACAGTAGACCCACAAGGTCTACGGGTCCTTCCTGTCGCACTGCAACAGCGGGCGGCAGAGCCGCGGAACCTCGCTACCGTCAAGCTGCAAACCGAGGTTTGCACCGTTTGCGGTTTGCACACCGGGTTTGCGCCTCGCACGTTTGCACCCCTCTCTCCAGCCCATCGGCCAGCGCGTTCGTCCCCCCTGTTCCCGGACGCGCT
>JAYRTK010000156.1:0-7918 GCA_041919595.1 Lysobacteraceae bacterium | reverse complement strand
GCCGGAAACCCGCCGCGATCGAACCGGAACCGGTCCGTGTTCGGACCGGATCAGGCGGTGAGGCGCTTGCGACCCTTCGCGCGGCGACGGGCAAGAACCTTGCGGCCGTCGGCGGTCTTCATGCGGGCACGGAAGCCGTGGTCGCGCTTGCGCTTGAGGTTGCTGGGCTGGTAAGTGCGCTTGGTGGCCATGGTCGGGCTCGTTGCGTGTCTGGGACGTGTCTACTGCGAGGCGCGGAGACGACGAAACAGCGCCGAAGCGCGACACCGTAACCGCAAGAACCCGAAATTATGCAGGTCCGGACCGCCCGCGGTCAAATCGCCCGCTCTCCCGCCTGCCGGCCTGTCCGAAAGCCGTCGGACAGGGCAGGGGCATGGGGCTGCGGCAAGCGCATCCCGCGCCCGATTCATGCCCCCAGCCGTCCAGACACGGCCCGCACCGGCGACATGCAACATGCGCCGGGCCGGGGGGGTTCGACCGCCTGCCTGCACGCGCCGCGGATGCGGGGGGGCGGGGGCGGTGGTAGTCTGATCGACCCCCCGCCTCCTCCCGCCCCCGACCGCTTCCGGACCCGGCCAACGCCGATCCGGTCGCCGCAGGCGTGATCCGGCGCGACCCCGCCCCTGTTCTCAAGCACGCTCACGACCCTCCGATGGAAGCCTGGCCCCGCTGTCTCGAACGTCTCGAAGCCGAACTGCCGGTGGAGGAGGTGCAGACCTGGCTCAAGCCGCTGCAGGCACGCCCGCGCGACGACGGGATGGTGCTGTACGCGCCGAACGCCTTCGTCCGCGACGCCGTCCAGGCGCGCTATCTGCCGCGGATCGCGGAGCTGCTCGACTACTACGCCGGCAACGCGACGGTCTCGCTGGAAGTCGGCTCGGCGCCGCGCACGGTCGCGGCCGCGCCGACCCCGACCCGCGCGCTCGAGGCGAGCCGCGCGACGAACGCCAACGGCGGCGAATCCTTCGCGGGCAACCTCGACAACCACTACACCTTCGACAATTTCGTCGAAGGGCGCAGCAACCAGCTCGGTCGCGCGGCGGCCTGGCAGGCGGCGCAGAAGCCCGGCGATCGCGCCCACAATCCGCTGTTGCTCTACGGCGGCACCGGCCTGGGCAAGACCCATCTGATGTTCGCCGCCGGCAACGAAATGCGTCGGCAGAATCCCGGCATGCGCGTGATGTATCTGCGCAGCGAACAGTTCTTCAGCGCGATGATGAAGGCGCTGCAGGACAAGACCATGGACGCGTTCAAGCGCCACTTCCAGCAGGTCGATGCGCTGTTGATCGACGACATCCAGTTCTTCGCCGGCAAGGACCGCACCCAGGAAGAGTTCTTCCACACCTTCAATGCGCTGTTCGACGGTCGCCAGCAGATCATCCTGACCTGCGACCGTTACCCGCGCGAAGTCGAGGGCCTGGAACCGCGATTGAAGTCGCGTCTGGCCTGGGGCCTGTCGGTGGCGATCGAACCGCCGGATTTCGAGACCCGGGCCCAGATCGTGTTGTCCAAGGCACGCGAACGCGGCGTGGCGCTGCCCGAGGATGTTGCGTTCCTGCTCGCCAAGAAGATGCGCAGCAATGTCCGCGATCTCGAAGGCGCGCTCAACACGCTCGCGGCGCGCGCCAATTTCACCGGTCGCGCGATCAGCGCCGAGTTCGCCCAGGAAACCCTGCGCGATCTGCTGCGCGCGCAGCAGCAGGCGATCGGCATCGCCAATATCCAGAAGGCCGTGGCAGACTACTACGGCTTGCAGATCAAGGATCTGTTGTCCAAGCGCCGGACCCGCTCGCTGGCTCGCCCGCGGCAGGTGGCGATGGCCTTGGCCAAGGAATTGACCGAGCACAGCCTGCCGGAGATCGGCGATGCGTTCGCGGGGCGCGACCACACCACGGTCCTGCACGCGTGCCGCCAGATCAGGACGCTCACCGAAAGCGACGGCAAGCTGCGCGAGGACTGGGACAAGTTGATCCGCAAGCTGAGCGAGTGACCCTGCACGACTGCGTCTCATACGATGAGAACAGGCTGGAGACAATCTGTGGATAAGTGGCCCGCCGCCGCGCCCCCCGAAACTTGTCCACACCCTGTCCCCATCGTCCCCGAACGGTTGTACAGGCGTTTGCGCTGACGGAAAACCCAATGAATTCAGAAGCCTGGATGCGTTACCCCCGGCTTTCGGCGACACCAGCACCACCATCTTTTAAGATTTTATCTTCCATTTGAAGCTTGGCCGGCACGTCCGACTCACTAGGGGAATCCAATCGCATGCGTTTCAGTCTGCAACGCGAAGTGCTCCTGAAGCCGCTGGCTCAGGTCGTCAACGTGGTCGAACGGCGGCAGACGCTGCCGGTGCTGGCCAATCTGTTGGCCCGGGTCGAAGGCGATCTGCTGTCCCTGACCGGAACCGATCTCGAAGTCGAGATGATCGCGCGGACCCGGGTCGAAGACGCCGCCGCCGGCGAGGTCACGATCCCGGCGCGCAAGCTGTTCGAGATCGTGCGTGCGCTGCCCGATGGCAGCAAGGTCACCATCAGCCAGTCGGGCGACAAGATCACGGTCCAGGCCGGTCGCAGCCGTTTCACGCTGGCCAGCCTGCCGGCCAACGATTTCCCCGCGCTCGACGAGGTCGATGCGACGGAGCGGGTGAAAGTCGGCGAAGCCGCCCTGAAGGAACTGATCGAACGCACCGCCTTCGCGATGGCCCAGCAGGACGTGCGCTACTACCTCAATGGCCTGTTGTTCGATCTGCGCGACAAGGCACTGCGCTGCGTCGCGACCGATGGTCATCGGCTCGCGCTGTGCGAAGCAGGCCTGGACGAAGCGGTGCAGACCAAGCGCCAGATCATCGTCCCGCGCAAGGGCGTGCTCGAACTGCAGCGCCTGCTCGAAGGCGGCGATCGCGAACTCGAACTGGAGATGGGTCGCAGCCACATCCGGGTGAAGCGCGATGATGTCACCTTCACCAGCAAGCTGATCGATGGCCGCTTCCCCGATTACGAAGCGGTCATTCCGATCGGTGCCGACCGAGAGGTCCGGATCGATCGTGAAGCCCTGCGTGCCTCGCTGCAGCGCGCGGCGATTCTCTCGAACGAGAAGTACCGCGGCGTGCGCATCGAAGTGTCGCCGGGTCAGTTGAAGATCAACGCGCACAACCCCGAACAGGAAGAAGCGCAGGAAGAAGTAGAAGCGGACACCAAGGTCGACAGCCTGGTCATCGGGTTCAATGTGAACTACCTGCTGGATGCCCTGTCCGCGCTGCGCGACGAGCATGTGGTCCTGCAGCTTCGCGACGCCAACTCCTCGGCGCTGGTCCGCGAGGCTAGCAGCGAGAAGTGCCGGCATGTGGTGATGCCCCTGCGGCTTTGATGCGCTTGTGCTGTTCCACGTGAAACATCATTCATTGTCTGCGAATCGCCCGGCTCCGTCCGGGCGAATTCGTTTCCGGCGTTCCTTGCTGCGGAGAACGGCATGCGGGTGACCCGTTTGCAGGTCTCCGCGGTGCGCCGTCTGGTCGACGTCGAACTCCGCCCGGGTCCCGGCCTGAATCTGATCATCGGCGACAACGGTGCCGGCAAGACCAGTCTGCTTGAAGCCCTGCATCTGCTGGCCTACGGCCGCAGTTTCCGCGGACGTGTGCGCGACGGTCTGATCCGGACCGGCAGTGAAGCGGTGGCCGTTTTTGCCGAATGGCGTGAGGACTCGACGGACCGGGTCCGGCGCGCGGGCCTCCGTCATGCCGGACAACGATGGGAAGGGCGTCTGGACGGGGAGCCGGTCGGCCAGTTGGGCGATCTCTGTGCCGCATTGGCGGTGGTGACCTTCGAGCCCGGCAGCCACGTTCTGGTCACCGGGGGCGGAGAACCGCGTCGCCGGTTGCTCGACTGGGGTTTGTTCCACGTGGAACCGGATTTTCTGCCGCTGTGGCGTCGCTATGCACGGGCCCTGAAGCAGCGCAATGCGCTGTTGAAGGCACGGGTACGCGATCGTCAGCTCGATGCCTGGGATCACGAGCTGGCCGAAGCCGGCGAACCCCTGACCCGGCATCGCCAGGCCTACCTGGAATCCCTGGAACCGCGATTGCAGGCCATGGCCAATGAACTGGCGCCCGCACTGGGCCTGGCCCGCCTGCAGTTCCAGCCGGGCTGGTCCCGGGACAGCCTGTCGCTCGCCGACGCCCTGCTCGTGGCTCGCGACCGCGATCTGGGCTACGGCTTCACATCGGTCGGTCCGCATCGTGCCGACTGGCGGATCGATTACGCCGCACATCCCGGCCGTGAAGCGCTGTCGCGCGGGCAGGCGAAGCTATCGGCACTGTCGGTCCTGCTGGCCCAGGCCGAACGCCATGCCGCGGTCTGCGGCGAATGGCCGGTGGTGGCGCTGGACGATCTGGCCTCGGAACTGGATCGCCGGCATCAGCAGCGCGTCCTGACGCGGCTGGTCGCTTCCGGCGCCCAGGTCTTCATCACCGGAACCGAGGTTCCGGTGGCCGTGTCCGAGCTTGCGGTTCCCGCCACGTTGTTTCACGTGGAACACGGCGAAATGCGCGTTCTGCCGGCCGATCCGGGGAGTGGCAGCGATGTCGTGGACGGGGTAGCCTAGCCCGGATCTTCAGGATGCCTGCATGTCCGGTACGTTCCCCCACCGTCCGTCATCAATCCGCATCGCCTTGCTCGGACCGGATCCTGCCGGCCCGGCTTCGGGCGGCTTGGATCCCGTCTCCCCGGCGCCGCCGATCGTTGCGCGCCGCTCGCGCCAGGCCGTGGCGATCGCCGTCACCGCGGCCGCGCAATTGCTTTCAGGGTGCCATCCCGCCATGACTTCCCCCGTCGAGACCTCCGCTTCCGCCGCCGCCGCGCAAACGCCGGCCGTCGCCGCCTGGCCGCTGTCCTTCAGGCGCCATCTGTTCGGTGCGGTGTGCTTCGACACCCGGGGCTGCGAAGTTCTGTACGACGGTCGCGATCACGGTACCAGCGCCGAAACGCCGGCAGTGAGCAGTCTGCCGGCCGGGCGCTACGATGCGCTGATGATCGCCCGCTATGGCGATCTGCCGAATTTTCCCGCGCCCGCCGAGCTGCACTGGCGCTCGAAGGACGGCAGCGAACACCGCGCCACAGTCGATTTCGCCGAGATCTTCGCCGATGGTCTGATCCGGCACCGCGTGCCGCGCGAGGACATCCCGGACGGGGTGAGTCCCGGCTACACCCACGTACTGCTGGAAGTGAACGACCGCACCGTGAGCGTCTACACCCGCACCATGATTCCGACCCGCGATGAGCAGATTCCGGGCAATCGGCACAGCCGATTCCGCGACGACCTCATCCAGGTCTACAGCCGCAGCTACTGATCCGGAGCGATTCCATGAGCGAACCCGTCCCGCCCAGACGCGCCGATGGCGTCGATGTCGTGCCGGCCACCCCGGCCGATCTGCAGCTGTACGCCGACGCCAACCGCCAGCTCGGACAGATGCAGGTCCCGGTGATGGTCAGCCGCGATCGACCCAACGAGCGTTTGTTCGTCGCCGTGCTCGATGGCACCGGCAACGACATGAACAATCCGGCGATGGGTGAACGCACCGGCATTTCCCGGATCTTCGAGCAGATCCGCGATCAGCAGAACAGCGGCGAGCTGACCAACGTCGCGACCGGCTATCTCGCCGGCCCCGGCACCGGACCGCACCGGTTCGACGGCATGCGCGGGCATACCTTCGAGGAACGCGGCGAAAGCATGTACCGGCAGTTCATCGAACAATCGGCGCGCTGGCTGCGCGAGAACCCCGATGCGGACATCCGCGTGGCCGCGCTCGGATTCAGCCGCGGCGCCGAGCAGGCCGCATATTTCACCCGGCTCGTGGACGAGCGCGGCATCCAGGATCCGACCGGTGCGGTCTACACCACGGACAACACCGGCCTCGTCACCGGCGTGCAGTACACCCGGCCGCCGCTGGTGGCCCCGGGGCAGGTCGCCCAGGCGGTGGTGCTGCAGGATCCGGTGCCGACCGGGGACCCGGTCAACTACGACCGTCGCCTGCCGCCCTCGGTCGTCTCGGCCGTGCAGATCCGTGCCCGCGACGAGCCCCGCGACCAGTTCGTGGACAGCCGCCATCTGCCGGACGGGCTCAGCGACGGTGGCCGCTCGCTGCATGTCACCGTGCCCGGCGCGCACAGCGACATCGGCGACGCCTATGCCGCCAACGGGCTGGGGCTGCGCAACACGAACATGACCATGCAGTTCGTCAACGGTCTGGTCGACAACGAGCGTCCGCTGCTGCAGCTGCGGCCCGAAACCCAGGCCCCGGACCGCAATCTGATCCACGACTCCGAGCAGCACATGCCGTGGGTCTACACCCGTCGTGGTTTCGACCGCGACGGTCTCCGCGACGAGCGCAACGATCTGGCGCCGCAGCCCTCGCATCGGCGCAACGATCCGGCGATGACCCGCCGGGAGCCGATGGATCAGGCCCTCGCGGAGCAATTGCCGTATCGCACGCTGCCGATGGCGCCGGTCCCGACCGAGCCCGATCCGCGCCGCGCCGCGGTCGAGGCCACGCCGGCCGCCACACCGCAGCCCGGCGGCAGCGAGACGCTGTTCGACCGGCTTGCCCGCGCCGCCCAGACCGGTGATGCCGACGCGACCCGCGGTATCGGACGCCAGTTCCTCGACACCGCTCCGGGCCAGACCTGGCTGCAGCAGGGGCGCGAGTTCAACCTCGAACAGGCGACGCAGCGCGAGCAGCAGGCCCAGCGGGAGCAGACGCCGCTGCCGCCGCCGGTCATCGAACAGCCGCAGCGCCAGACCGGGATGTCGCGTTGACCATGACTCCCGAGGCGTTGCAGGATCTGGCGCTGAAACTGGCCGCGGTGGCCGACATGCTCGACCAGCGCAGCGGGCAGGCGGTCCAGACCGCGGAGCAGGGGGCGCAGCAGCTGCGGTCGACCGCCGACACGCTGACCCGGCAACACCAGCAGATGACCGAGCAGGCGCTGGCCGCGATCGGTGGCCAGGCGCGGCAATCGATCGAACGCGGCACCGCCGAGGCGCTCGACCAGCTGCGCCAGCAGCTGCGCATGGCCAGCGACAGCGCCGGCCAGAGCGCGCGGACCATCGCCGAGCAGGCCCAGGCCCTGCGCAGTGCGCAGCAGGGACTGGTGTGGAAAGCCGGAGCCGCGCTGCTGGCCGGTGCGGTGCTGGCTGCCGGCGGCAGCGCCTTCATCGCCTGGCGCAGTCTGCAGCAGCTGGAGCGCGCCGAGTTCGCCGGGGATGTGCTTGAAGCCACCCGCAGCGGCGCCATCACCCGCTGCGCGGACGCGCTGTGCGTGCGCGTGGGCGAGACGCCGAAGAAGTTCGGCGCCAGCGGCGAATACGTGCTGCTCGAGCCCTGAGCGCGCGCCTGCGCGGTCTGATCGCCTTCGTTACGGCCGCCCGACGCCGGCTGGCCCCCGGGAGGCCGTACGGCGGGGTATAATCCGCTCTCGAATGCAATAGCTAATGTGTGCCGCGCGCCGACGCGTGGCCCCGCGCAGCGTACCCCTCGCAATCCCCCGAAGCCGATCGAAGCGAATGACTGACGACACCCAGCAGCCCGGCGCCAACAACACCTACGACTCCAGCAAGATCACCGTGCTCCGCGGCCTCGAAGCGGTCCGCAAACGCCCGGGCATGTACATCGGCGACGTCCACGACGGCACCGGTCTGCATCACATGGTCTTCGAGGTGGTCGACAACGCGGTCGACGAGGCGCTCGCGGGGCATGCCGACGACATCATCGTCACCCTGCACCAGGACGGCTCGTGCTCGGTGTCCGACAACGGCCGCGGCATCCCGGTCGACATCCACAAGGAAGAGGGCGTCTCGGCGGCGGAAGTGATCCTCACCGTGCTGCACGCCGGCGGCAAGTTCGACGACAACAGCTACAAGGTGT
>JAYRTK010000155.1:0-7972 GCA_041919595.1 Lysobacteraceae bacterium | reverse complement strand
CCACCTTGCGATTGATCGTGTGCCGCCTGCGTCCATGATGCGTTTCATCCTCCGCCGCAGGCGGACGATGCCCCTGCGCCAGCCCGGTGCCGATCGCGTAATTGAGCAGGATCGAGCCGAGGATCAGCGGCAGATAGCGGACATCCCAGTAGGCGTAGAAGAACAGGCTGGTGGCGACCAGCCAGACCTTGCCGGCCGTGATCAGACGCAGGCGGTTGAGCCAGAAATAGCCGAAGAACGCGATCGGCAGAAACACCAGGATGAACTGCCAGGAGCTGAAAAGCATGCCTCGTGACCTTCGGGGCGCCGACCGGCGTGATCCGTCCCCGGAGGATCAACCGGGGCCGAGGGCGCATGATAGTCGGCGGGCTGCGGCCGGTCACGCGCCCGCGGAACGCACGCTCACTGCGCCGGACCGCTCGCGATCACCCGGAACGACAGCGTGGCCCAGGCGCCGCTGTCGGCGAGCGCGGTCAGGGTGTGCTCGCCCGGCTCGCCGAAATCCCGCACCAGCACGCCGCGCCCCGCGGTTTCCGCGATCCAGCGGCCATCGAGCAGCCACTGCACGTCGCGCTCGGTGCCGAGCGCACGCAGCGAGAGCCGCACCGCATGCGTGCTGCCGGGCGCGGCTGCGAGGGTGGCGCCGTCGTTCAGTCCATCGATCCGCAATTCCTCCGCGGCGTCGCGCCCGTCAAGCATGCAGTCGTCGGCCAGCAGCGGCAGGGTCGAGGCGCGTCGCGTTTCCGCGGACAACCACGGCGAAGCCAGCGCCGGCCAGCGCGCGATCTCGTGCGCCTGCGCGCGGTGCGGCAGCGAACAGACTGCGGACACGCGACGACCGCTGTCGACATCGATCTCAAACCGCTCGCGGCCCGCGCTCCACAGCCGCGCACCGCGCTCGGCGAAGGTCGGCGGCACCGCACCGTCGAGCGTCCAGGCCTTGAACCGGCGCTGGCACAGCGATGGCGGCAGCCCTTCCGCGGCGACGCCCAGTGGCCAGCAGATCTCGACCTGCACGACGTTCGTCGGCGGCCTCGCCGGCGCCGCGTCGCGGGCCCCGCCGGGCAGCGAATCCACCACCTCGAACAACAGCGGCAGCGCGGTCAGGGCGCCGTACTGGCCGGGCAAGGGCGTGCCGTCCGGACGCCCCACCCAGACCCCGACCGTATAGCGGCGCGTGCCGCCCACCGCCCAGGCATCGCGGAATCCGTAGCTGGTGCCGGTCTTCCAGGCCACGCGGGGCCGCGTACCGCGGTCGTACTGCTCCAGTTCGCCGGGACGCGGATTCGATTCGAGGATGTCGCGCACGATCCACGCGGCGCCCGGCGACAACACCCGGCGGTCGATCTTCGGATCCTCCGGCGTGTATCGCACCCGGCCGGCGATGCCGTTGCGATTGAAGGCCGCGTGCGCGCCGACCAGATCCTCCAGCCGCACGCCGGTACCGCCGAGAATCAGCGCGAGATTGGGCCTGGCCCGACCCGGAAACTTCAGCGCCAGACCGGCGTGATCGACGCGCGCGGCGAACCGCTGGGGGCCGATGCGATCCAGCAGATCGACCGCAGGCACGTTCAGCGACAGTCGCAGCGCCTGCGCCGCGCCGACCGGACCGTTGAAGGTCTCGCCGAAATTGCCCGGACGGTAATCGCCGAAATTCTGCGGCGCATCGACCAGCAGGCTTTCGGAATGGATCAGACCGTCGTCGATCGCCATCCCGTACAGAAAAGGCTTGAGCGTCGATCCCGGCGAACGCCAGGCACGGACCATGTCGACATGGTCGAGGCGTTCGCGGTCGCCGAAACGCAGCGAACCGACGTAGGCGCGCGCTTCCATCGTCGTGTTGTCGACCACCAGCAACGCCGCGGAAGTACGCTCGGGCAGGGTCGAGAAATACGAGGAGACCCGCTCTTCCAGCGTGCGTTGCAGGTTCGGATCGATGGTCGAGACGATCCGCGTCGCCTTCGGCCGCTGCGAACGCAGCCGCTGCGCGAGCAGCGCGGCGATCATCGGCGACTGCAGCTGACGCGAGACCACCGGTTCGATCCGCGCGTCATCCACATCCGCGCGGGTCCACACGCCGAGATCGGCCATCCGCGCAAGCACCTTGTCGCGCGCGGCCTGCGCCGCTTCCGGATGCCGGTCCGGTCGGCGTTTGCTGGGCGACTGCGGCAACACCGCGAGCAGCGCGGCCTCGGCACGCGAGAGACGCGACGCCGGTTTTCCGAGATAGGCCCAGCTGGCCGCCTCCACGCCTTCGATGTTGCCGCCGAACGGCGCGCGCTCGAGATACAGGATGAGGATCTCGCGCTTCGACAGATGCGCTTCGAGCTGCAGCGCGCGCAGGATCTGACGCAGCTTCCGGAATGGCGTCCGCGTATGCCGGGTGCGCTTCGCGTCGAGGATGCGCGCGACCTGCATCGTCAGGGTCGAACCGCCGGACACGACCTCGCCGCTGGTCAGCATCTGTCCGCCCGCACGCATCAGCGCGACCGGATTCACGCCCGGATGCCGCCAGAACCAGCGGTCTTCGTAATGGAGCAAGGCTTCGAGATAGAGCGGAGACACGGATTCCGGCGTTGCGGGATGACGCCACACGCCATCGGCATCGGCGAACGCACGCAGCGGCGTGCCGTCGCGCGCGACCACCAGCGTGCTGGTGTCGCGGGCCTTCGGCAGTTGCGGCGGGAACATCAGGTCGAGCAGGAGCAGCGACGACAGCAGCGCGACGGTGCCCCAGCGCAGCGAAGGCAGGACGCGTCGCAGCTTCGGGCGCATGCCGATGACATGCCGCAGGAATTTGATGCTGCCGACCGGCACGCTCAATCCTCTACTCGGAGAGACAACGGAAGGAGATGGGCATCCGCCGCCCCGGCGCAGGCCGGGACGACGTGTCCGCTTGCAGCGGAGTTCGCGGCAGCCTTATTTCGGCTGCACCACCGTGATCGTCGCCGGCAACGACCTGCCCACGCCGCGCAGTTGCGGACGATACATGTCCTCGACCAGCGACGGCGGCACGGTGTAGGTGCCCGGGGTCACCGCGCGGACGAGATAGAACACGCGCGCGGGCTGGCCGGCGTTGAGTTTCAGCGCGGCGACGAAACGGTCGTCGCGATACTCCTCGTGGACCACGTCCGCGGCGCTGCCGCGATCCGCGATCTCGATGCCGTCCACCACCACGTCGGCCCACTGCTTGCCATCGCCGAGATTGAAGTTCTCGATCTCCAGCCCCGCCGGCAGCAGGTCGACGAGCATCGCATCCGGCATGTAGCGATCGGAGGTGATGCTCAGCGCCACGATCAGCGCCTCGCCCTCGGCGATCGGGCCGGGCTTCCACGGCTTGCCATCGGTGGTGTACCACTTGCGCTCGATGCCGATCACCGATTTGTCTTCCGCCGGCGCGACGCGCGGGACGCCGGCCACTTCCAGGCTGACGTAGAGCGGCAACGCACCGCCGGTGCCGGTCGCGGACGGGCCCTGCGGCTCGAAACGGAACCCGCGCGCAAGCGTCGTGTAGTCGGTGCGACGGCCCTGCATGCGCCGCTCCGGCGCCGGATCGGCGACGTCGCCCAGCTTCCACGTACCGGCGATCGTCTTCTTCTGATCGGCCAGCAGCGCGCGGCCGACGCGGGCCAGTGCGACCTGTTCCTGCGTGCTCAGCCAGAACCAGCGCTCGCTGCGGCGCACGTCGAGTTCCTTGCCCAGCGTGACGACCTTGGCGTCGTACTCCGGCCGGTCCAGGCCGCGCTCGTGGGTCAGCGCGATCATCAGCGCGCTGTCGCGCAGCGGGCTGCTGTAGTCGCCGAGATACTCGTGGCGATCGCCGGGCTTGTTGTAGGCGAAACCCGCCGCGATCGCCTTGCCACCGCGGGCCTTGTCGCCCTGCAGCGACAGCGCGAGGCCCAGATGCACCAGCGACAGACCGTTCTTCGCCTTGCCGCGATCGTTGTCGTACAACGCCCGCAGGGTGCCCAGCGGTGCGCGGTTCACCCGCGCCAGCACGTAGCCGGCGTGGGCCTGATAGGCGAACTTCAGATGATCGCGATGGGTCTGGCCGTAGAACTCGTTGCCGCCGGCGAGCAGATCCTCGCTCAGCCGCTTCAGGGCCTTCTGCAGCATGGCGTCGGGCACCGCGAATCCAGCTTCCTTCGCATCGAGCAGGAATTCGACGATGTAGGGCGTCAGCGCGGCATTGACGTAGCTGTCGTCGCCCCACATCGAGAAATGCCCGTTCGCCATCTGCATCGAAGCCAGGCGTCCGAACGCGCCTTCCATGCGCGCCTTGCGGGCGGCCGCATCGATGCCCTTGCTGTCGAGCATGCGGGCGGTGTCGGCGTCCATCACCAGCGCGGCATAGCCCTTGCTGGTGGTCTGCTCGGCGCAACCGTAGGGATATTCGAGCAGACCGTTGAGCGCACCGGAGAACGGAATCGGCGGCAGCGCACCGACCGTCATCTGCGCGGTCACCGAACCGGGCATCAGACCCTCGGCGAGCGCGGCGTCCATCGCGATCGGATCGAGCTTGTTGAGGGTCAGCGTGCGGGTCCTGAGCACGCTCGGCCACGCCGGGCGCACCGGCACATCGAAGCGGCGATCGACGTTGAACCCGTTGCCGTCCACGCGCACCCGGATCTTCGCGGTGGTGTAGCCCTCGCCCGCGGACAGCGGGAACGTGAGCGTGGTCTTGCCGTCGACGCCGAGCCGCGCCTGACGCGCGCCCTGCGCGACCGTCAGCGGACCGATGCCGTCGACCTGCACCTTGAAGTCGCCGGGTTTGCCGGTGAAGTTGGTCAGATCGAGCGTGACGTTGCTGCGATCGCCCGGCGCGAGCACGCGCGGATAACTGGCCTCGGCCACGATCGGCGCGCGCACCACGATCTCGGCATCGGCGTTGCCGTAACGCTCGGCGGAATACGCCAGCGCGGACACCCGCAACGTGCCGTTGAAGTCCGGCACCTTCAGCACGATCTTCGCCTGCCCCTTCGCGTCGAGTTTCACCGGGCCGGAGAACAGATCGACCGTCTGCACCTTCGAGGTCGGCCTGCGCGCCTGCGCGAGCGGCTGCAACGCCATGTCGCCGCCGAACCGGATGCGACCGATCTCGCCATCGAGGCTTTCGATCACACGACCGTAGACGTCGTAGGCATCGATGCCGAGCCGGCGCTGGGCGAAGAAATGCCTGTTCGCATCGGGCACCGGGAACCGGGTGATGTTGAGGATGCCGACATCGACCGCGGACACGGTGACGAAGGCCTCCCGACCGGCGAGCCCGGGCACCGCGACCGTGGTCGTCAGCGTCTGTTCCGGCCGCATCTGCTTCGGCAGCGACAGCCCGACCTCGACGCGACGCGACGCGCGGTCCATCGGCACATGGGCGACACCGACCGCCCGCGCCGGAGTGATCTTGTCGGGCGCGCTGCCGCCGCGGAACACCAGCGCGGTGACGTAGATGTCGTGACGCTCCCAGTCCTTGGTCACCGGGATCTCGAAGCTGCTGCCACGCTTCACGTCGATTTCCTGGACATAGAGCATCCGGTCGCCTTCGACCATCAGCAGCCCCTTGCCCGGATGCGGCGGCGTCAGCGTCACCTTCAGCGTGTCGCCGGTGTTGTAGGCGGTCTTGTCGAGCGCGACCTTGACCTTGTCGGGGCGCGCGTCCAGACCGCGATTCTCGTCGTCCCAACTCCAGCCCGCTTCGAAGGGATAGCGCGTGGTCAGGCCGGTGGCCGGATCGAGCACATCGACGCGATACGCGCCCCATTCCACCGGAAAGGCGAAGCGGATGGCGGTAGCGCCGGCATCGACGGTCCGGGTTTCGACGTTCTCGAAGCGGGAGGTGAAATCGAAGTCCCAACCTTCATCGTCGTCGTAATTCCAGTGATAGTCGCGGTGCTCGCGCACCAGCGTCACCTTCAGTCCCTTCGCCGGGCGCGGCTTGCCGTCGACGCCGACGCGCAGCAACTGGAAGCCGGCATCGCTGTCGCTGTCCGCGCCGTCCTTGTCGTCGAACAGCGGACGCACGCCGACCAGCGCATCGGCCGGCCACAGCACGCGCTTCACGGAGCGATTGACGCTGCGGCCGCCGGTCTCGAACAGACTGCCGGAAACGATCGCGGCGATCGGCGTGGTCGGCTTCGCCTCGGTCGGCAGCGCGATGTCCTGGACCAGCCGGCCCTCGGCGTCCAGCGTGGTATCGACCACGTCGTTGGCCTCCTTCGGCAGTTCCACGGTCGGATCGCCGAAGAAATAGCCGGACAGGCTCTCGACCGGATGCTGTTCCACGGCCACCGCGAGCTTGGCGGTGAAGCGGTTGCCGGCCGCGGGCGCGCCATAGAGATAGGCGCCCGTCGCCCGCAGCGTCAGCGGCTTGCCCGGCCGCAGCACGGCATCCGCGGTGTCGAGATCGAGCTTCATCCGCTCGGGCAGGAACTCCTCGATGCGCAGGGTCATGCCCTGCACCGCTTCGGCGCTGGCCGGATCGGTGCGGAACTCCACCTGCCAGGCACCGGTCGGGGCTTCCACCGGAATGAGCTTCTCGAAGCTGTAGTACCCCTGCTGGCCGGCTTCGATCCGGCTCTCCACGAATGGTTTGCCGTTGGGCTGCTTCAGGCGCACGAACAGCGGCTGCGCACGCTTGCCCTTGTTCGGCACCGGCCTGCCGTCGTTGTCGCGCAACAGCGCGGAGACGCGCACGACCTCGCCGGGGCGGTACAGATCGCGACCGGCCCAGGCGAACACGTCGAACCAGGCCGGTTCGCGTCCGCTGACGGCGAATTCGGACAGATCCAGCGCCGGCTGGTTGAACGGCAGCAGCGACACGTCGTTGCCGCGTCGCGCGATCAGCACGTGCGCGGCGTCGATCTTGTAGCCGAGCATCGCATTGCCGTTGCGGTCGGTCTGGCCCTTGAGCACGACGTCGCCCGGGCCATTCATCACCTGCAGTTCGACGCCGGAGATACCGGAGCCATCCTGCAGGGAGGCGGTATGCACGAACAGCTTGTCCTTGTAGGCGCGCACGTGCAGGCCGATGTCGCTGACCGTGAAGAAGGTGGTTTCGTACTGGTCATTGAACTGGCCGGTGCGCTTCATCACCGCGAAATAGAGGCCCGGCTCCTGCAGTTCTTCGATGTCCTGGATCGGCAGATAGGTGACCATGCGCTCGTTGCGCTTGCCGCCGAGCACGAAGCGATTGGTGTAGACCGGCTCGGCCAGCTTGGACAGCGGCGTGTTGTCGCCGTATTCGTTGTCCAACTCCCAGCCGCTGCGGCGACCGCTGCGCTGATATTCGTGGAAGAACTGCGCCAGCGATTTCTCGCGCACGCGCAGGAATTCCACGTCGACCTCGGGCACGTTCACCGCGACCACCGGCAGACCGCGGCTTTCGCGCGCCGGCAACACGCTGCCCTGCGATGCGAACCCGACCGCCGGCTTCAGTTCGCCGGTGTAGACCTTCTGCTCGACATCGCGACCGAGCGTGCTGCCGTCGGCGGCGGCCAGCCTGCCGGAAATCTTCAACGTGTAATCGGTGTTCGCCGCGACGAACGGATAGCGCAGGATCTTTCCGCTGTCATCGAGCTTCCAGCCGCTCTTCTCGGCCGGCGGGGTGTCGAACGCGATCAGCGTGTCGAACGCCTGCGTGCCCACCAGCGGGCGCGAGAACTCCACCGCGATCGCCAGCGCATCGCCATCCTGGTCGGGGTAGGCCCGGACCACGGCGAATTCCCTGATCTCTTCGCGCTTGGCCTGGATGGCCTCGCCACTCACGTCGGGAAGCTGTCCGCTCTCCCGGTTGCCGCACCCCGGCAGGATCGCGAGGGCGATGACCAACCCTGCGCCTGCCACCCATGTTCCCAACAGCCCGCGAACCCGACCCACCAACCCGAACCGCGACGAGCGACACATATGGCCTCCTGGATGTTGGGCGGAGTATAGAGAGCTTTTAGAGCAATGGATCACTTTTTTTAAACATTTTTTT
>JAYRTK010000154.1:0-7979 GCA_041919595.1 Lysobacteraceae bacterium | reverse complement strand
GCCCGGATCACCGGCCTCGGCAGACGGATTTTCGACCGTCTGCCGGTCCGGTCCGAGCGGCGCCGGGGCCGCCACCGGCACGATCGGCACCGGCGCGACCGCCGCCGCGCGGGCGGCGACCACGCCGGGTCCGGATCACTCGCAGCGCAGGCTGGAACCCACGTCCGGGACCATCGTCAGGCCGACCCGCGGCTCGGACGGATCGATCTTGTAGACCTCCATGATGCAGCCCTGGGACAGCGCGCGCAGGTTCATGAAGTAGGTCTGGCCCGCTTCCGGCTGGAAGCTGATGCCCGGGGTGCAGGTGTAGATCATGTTGAACCCCATGAACTGGGCGATGCCGGTCACGCGGATGCGTCCGTCGACCGGCACCACGACCTTGCCGTCGGCCGGTTTCTGCAGGCTGTAGGCCTTGCCGTGATGGCAGACGTTGGCGACCGCGAAACGGCTCATGTCGATGGTGGCGGTGTCCGGGCCGGCTGGCGGCGCTTCATAGCGCGGCAGCATCGAGCAGCCGGACAGCGAGACGACCGCGAGCACGGCCGCGGCCCATTGCGGAAGCGTCGTTTTCATCGTGCTTTCCCCTGTTTCGCGCCTGCGGCGGCGGGCGGCGCCTTGACGATCGCGTCGTAGCGGGCGATGACTTCGTCGGCGTCGAGCGCGCCTGCGATCATGTCGTCGCGCAGCAGCAGATAGACCTTGCCGAACGGCTTGCCGCCGACGGATTCGGCGCTCGGCCCCATGATCGGGCGGTCCGCGATCGCGGTCTCGATCGTCTCGTACACCGACATGTAGCGCTTGCCGCGCAGTTTGGTCACTTCGGCGGCGCGGTAGAGCAGATAGATCTCCACCCGGTCCGCGCGGATGAAGCCGTTGCCGTAGAAATTCACTTCGATCAGTTTGCCCGGCCCATCGACTTCGTTGTAACCACCGGTAAGGCCCATCTTGCCGTAACCCGTGGCGCAGCCGGAAAGCAGCAACGCCGCCGCGACAAGCGCGGTCTTGCCCATCATTCGCATGCCATGTCCCCTGTTTCTGGAAAACCCGGACGGCGCCTTCCCCGCGCGGTCCGGAGGTCGCGCGCACGGACCGGCCGGTCCGACGCGCCGCACGATTATCCGGACGATGCGGGGTCGCCGCCAGCGCATGCGGGAGCCGTCCATCGGGCGGAAACGATCCATGCTGCGACGCAGCAAAAAACTGCATGCCAATCAGTCGTTTACATAGACCATACGCATTGGTATTGTCGCGCGTCCGGTCATCGGAACCCCGGGCGGACGCCCGGGCGCCGGTCATCCCACATCCCTCTCGAAGGTGAACGCTATGCGCAGGATCGCGTCGGTGTTGTTGTGGTTGTGTCTGTGTGTCGTCTCCCTCCCCGCCCTCGCCGGCGGATATTCGCTGCGTTACGAACAGATCCCCGGCTGGGACGGCACCCCGCTGGGGGCGACGATCATCACCCCCGCCGGCCAGGGCCCCGGTCCGTTCCCGCTGATCGTGATGCCGTCCAGCTGGGGGCTGCCCAGCCTGGAATACGTCGGTCGCGGCACCGTGCTCGCCGGCCAGGGGTACGTCGTGGTGAGTTACACCTCGCGCGGCTTCTGGGAATCCGCGGGCGAAATCGATGTCGCCGGTCCCGGCACGGTCGAGGACGTCAGCGCGGTCATCGACTGGGCGCTGGCCCACACGCCATCGCGCGCCGACGCCATCGGCACGTCCGGCATTTCCTACGGTGCCGGCACCAGCCTGCTCGCGGCCGCGCGCGACCCGCGGATCCGGGCCGTGGCCGCCATGAGCGGTTGGGCCGATCTCGAAGCCTCGCTATATCCGAACCGCACGCCGAACCAGCAGGCGATCGCGCTGCTGGTCGGTGCCGGCTACCTGACCGGTCGGCCGGGCCCGGACCTGGATCGCATCGCCGAACGCGTGGTGTGGGGCGATTACGAGGGCGCCGTGCAGGTCGCGCTGCCGATCGTCCCGAGCCGCGGCGTGCAGGGCGAAGTCGCGGCGCTCAACGCCAACGGCACCGCGGTGCTGCTCGGCAACGCCTGGAACGACGGCCTGTTTCCGCCCAGCCAACTGGTGCGGCTGTTCCAGGGGCTCAGCGGGCCGAAACAGTTGCTGTTCGATCACGGCGATCACGCGACGATCGAACTGCCGGGTGCGCTCGGTCTGCCCAACGAGGTCTACACCGCGGCCGGACGCTGGTTCGATTTCCACCTCAAGCGCATCGACAACGGCGTCGGCCGCGAACCCGCGATCCGTCTGCGTTCGCAGAACGACACGCTGCGGACCTACGCGAGCTGGTCGGCGGTGCAGGCCTCGTCGACCGTGTACGGCCTGAATCGTCCGAGCGGACTGCTGGTCCCCACCGGCGCGCTGGGCAGCGGCACCAGTACCGGCTGGAGCTACGGCATCCTCGGCGGCACTCCGACCGTCGCCGATTCCGGCGTGGTCCTGATCAGCGGCCTCATGCAGGGCCTGGGCCTGCAGACGACCGCCTCGATCCCGCTGGTCGCACGGACCGCCGCCGGCGTGTGGATCGGCCCGTCCTATCCGTCCGCGCGCAGCGTAAACGGCGCGCCGTCGCTGCGGATCACGCTCACGCCCAGCCGCAGCGACGTCACCGTGTTCGCCTATCTTTACAGCATGGACGGTCTCGGCATCGGCGAACTGATCACCCACAAGGCCTACAGCCTGCGCAACGCGGTGCCCTATGCCGCGCGCACGGTCAGCTTCGATCTCGAAGCGACAAGCTGGGACATTCCCGCCGGCCGCCGCCTCGCGCTGGTGATCGACACCACCGACCCGCGCTACAGCGACGTGTCCTCGCTCGGCAGCACGCTGAGCTTCGGTTCGCCCTCGGCGGCGCCTTCGCAATTGAGCGTGCCGCTGCGCTGAAGTCGACGGATCCCGACGTCGATGCATTCGTTCGATATCCGGCTCGATGCACATGGCCGGCTCGAAAGCCGGCTGCCGGAAGTCGACGGGAGCTGCGCCATCTACGTGTTCCACTCCGGCCCGGAAGTCATCCGGGTCGGAGAAACGACCACCGGAACCAAGCGCATCCGATGCGGTTTCAACCAGGAACTCTTCTTCGAGAGAAAGGGGAAACGCAGGAAGAACTACTACGCATACCCGTGGCGCGAGGCGTTCGCGAATCAGGAAATACGCGTGGACTACTTCGCCCTTGATCCCGACGTGTTCGGCAACAGCAGCCTGCGCCGCGCGCTGGAAGCGGAAGTGACCTACGCCCTGCGCCAACGCGACGGCCGATGGCCACGCTGCATGAGCGAGATCCACTTCCTCGAAAAGCACCGGGAGAATCCGTCGCTCGGAACCGCACTCGAACGCATCCTGACGGCCTCCGGAAACCGGCCCTGACGCGGAGAAACCGCGCTCAGATCGCGTCCGACTCGATCACATGCACACCGGGAGTCGCCGCCAGCGCGGCGGCGAGCAGGCAGTCGGCGATGCGTTCCGCCGGCACCACCCGATAGCGCCGCGGCAGGATCGGCGCCAACGCCCCCATCACGACCGCCCCCACGCGCTCCCCGGGCCGTGGCCGTTCGCGTTCGCCGCCGATCAGCGACGGCCGCACGATGGTCAGCGACGCATAGCCGAGCGCTTCGACATCGCGCTCCGCCTCGCCCTTGCAACGCAGATAGAACACGCGCGACGCCGGGTCGGCGTTGAGCGCGGTGTTCAGCGCGAACGCGCGCGCGCCCGCGGCATGCGCCAGGGTCGCGACCGCGATCACGTAGTCCACGTCGACGCGCCGGAACGCCTCGCGCGAGCCGGCGTCGCGGATGGTGGTGCCGAGCGTGCAGATCACCGCGTCCACCGCCCACCAGGGCGCTTCCGCGGGCAGCGCGTCGAAGTCGACCTGCGGGTTGTCCAGCTTCGGATGCGGCGGCAACGGGCGTCGGGTCGGCGCGACCACGCGATCGACGCGCGGATCGGCAAGCGCGCGGGTCAGCGCGTGACGCCCCACCAGTCCGGTGGCGCCGGCGATCAATACCTTCATCGGGAAACGACCTCCCTGCGGTCATGCTTCATGCGGTCAACCTCCATGCGATCGAAAAAGACGCATCCTGCGTGCCCGCCGTGCGGGCGGCAACGGCTCCGGGGCGACGCCATCATCCCATCTCGGCGGCATGCGGCGCCACGAACCGCGCCAGGGTCGCGCGCAACGCTTCGTGGCGCAGGGGCTTGGTGAGGTAATCGTCCATGCCCGCGTCGAGACAGCGCCGGCGATCGTCGGCCATGGCATGCGCGGTGAGGGCCACGATCGGCAGGCGCGCACGGCGCTCCGAAATCTCGATCTGGCGCCAGCGCCGGGTGGTCGCATAACCGTCCATGCCCGGCATCTGGCAATCCATCAGCACCGCATCCCAGCGCTGCAGGCGCATCGCCTCGATCGCGCGTTCGCCGCTGCCGACGCACGCCACCGTGCAACCGTCGCGCTCCAGCATCAGTTTGACCAGCGACGCGTTGAGCGCGTTGTCCTCGACCACCAGCAGATGCAGGCCGGCGATGGCCGTCACGTCCGGCGGCGCTGGCGTCTTCGGGTCCGACATGGGCATCCCGCCCCGGAAGGCGGCCCCCGTGGGCGGTGACGCCATCGACGCCTCGGATTCGGGCACATGCACCACGAACCGGCTGCCGGCACCGGGGACACTGTTCAGGTCGATCCGCCCGCCCATCAGCGCGACCAGATCGCTGGAGATCTTCAGCCCCAGGCCGGTGCCCGCATGTGCGCGCGACATCGAATCGTCGCCCTGCTGGAACGCGGCGAAGATCCGCACGCGTTCGCTCTCGCGGATCCCGGGGCCGGTGTCGACGACCGCCAGCCGCAACGTGCGCGCGCCCTGCCCATCGACATCGAGATCGGCCTCGATCCGGACACTGCCGGCATCGGTGAACTTGAGCGCATTGCCGACGAGATTGACCAGGATCTGGCGCAATCGCGCCTGGTCGCCGACGAAGCGGTCGGGCAACGCCGGCGAACAGATCGCGTCGAGCGCGATCGATTTCGCGGTCGCATCCGGCCCGAACATGTCGAGCACGTCCGCGACCAGCTGCCGCGGCGAGAACGGCGCGGCATGCAGCGCGATGTTGCCCGCTTCGATCTGCGAGAGATCCAACACGTCGCTGATCAGCGCCAGCAGCGATTGTCCGGCGCGATGGATCGTGCCCGGCAACTGCCGATGCGCCGGCGCGTCGGGAGCTTCGGCCAACAGGCGGCTCATGCCGATGATCGCGTTGAGCGGCGTGCGCAGTTCGTGGCTCATGTTCGCCAGGAACGTCGATTTCGCGCGATTGGCCGAGTCGGCGCGATCCAGCGCCTCGCCGAGGCTGCGGGTCATGGTCGACAGCGCCATGCGCTGGGCGATGTTGCGCTGGATCGTGCGGCTGATGACGAACCCCTGGCGCAGCAGGAACGCGGTGAAGAAACATGCGGCCACGCCGGCGACCATCAGATCGGTCTGTCCGGAAAACAGGAAATACAGCGCGAACGGAACGATGTTGCACAGCACGTACGCCGCCGCGGCCGGCCACCAGGCGCCGAAACTGCTGACCGCGGCCGCCGGCATGCTGATGAGCATGAAGGCGGTGACGAAATACAGATCGCTGTGGCCCTGCGGGAACAACAGCGTGGCCGCCACGCCCCAGACGCCACCGCACATCGCGGCGAGCAGCAGACAGATCGCGGGCGTCCCCGCGCGGCTGTCGCCGCGCTCGTCGGGAACCCACATCGCGGGCATCGCGAGGCGGATGCGCACGGCGGACGCGAGCGCCACCGCGACCGCCCAGCCGATCAGCACCCCCGGCGGATGCACGTCGCGCAACATGAACAGGAACAGCACGGCCACGGCGAGGGTCGCCAACGCACCGGACCGCCCCTGGCTCAGCACCAGTTGCCGACATTCCTTCGCGATGCGCTGACGCGTCTCGACCGACTCTGGCGTGGTCATGCCCCTCCCCTGCACCGACAGATTCCACCCTTGCGTGTCAGGCATACGATACCGCGCAGAAAGGGTGTCCGGCGCCCCGAGCGCCCCCTCCGGAAGGCGGAATGTCCGCCCCGGCGCCGGAATCGCGTTTGCATTGCTCGAACCGGCCCAAGCCATCCCCACGGCCGAAGACCGGCAATTCGTCACTTTTCCAGCCCATCCCAGACACAACCCCACGAGGATCCCACGATGAAACGTCTTTCCGTCCTGATCATTGCGTCGCTGCTCAGCACCTCGGCCATGGCCGCCGACGGCGACTGGACCGGCTGGTACGTCGGCGGCGGCTTCGGCAAGGCCGACGGCAGTTCCGACACCAATGTCACCCTCGGCGGCGCCTGGAGCAGCGAATCCCAGGCCCTGCGCGACCACGTCGTCTCGCAGATGTCGAACGACATCGATCCTGACGGCTCCGCGTACGACCTGCACTTCGGCTACGACCACCAGTTCGGCGGCGGCTTCGTGCTCGGCGGCGAGTTCGACTACAGCAAGCTCAATCTCGACGACGCCGAACTGATCGGTCCGGTGCCGACCGTGCCGTTCCCCTCGCTCAGCTACACTACCCTCAACGGCATCGAAGTCGACAACAGCCTGTCGCTGCGCGCCAAGGCCGGTTTCGGCAGCGGCCGCCACCTGTTCTACGCCACCGCCGGTTTCACCCGCGTCGACGTGGAAGCCGAGGCCGGCATCGTCAGCAACGGCAACTACCTCAAGTACGGCCAGAAGTCCGAAACCCTCGACGGCACCCAGATCGGCCTGGGCTACGAGTTCTCGTTCGGCAACCAGTGGTCGGCCCGCGTCGAATACCTGCGCACCAACCTCGACGACATGGACTACGACACCGCCTACCTGCCGGGCAGCGCGTTCGTCACCCCGGCCTACAGCGAGCGCATCGATCAGGATCTGGACTACGACACCTTCCGGGTGGGCGTGAACTACCGCTTCTGAGACGTCATCGCAGCAGCCAACACGGGGCCCGGACTTCCGGGCCCTTTTTTGTGGGCGTTGCGTCCCTTCGACCGGAACGCTGAGGACGAAAACGCGACCGGCTTCTCATCCCGCTGCCGCGACGACATCGATGACCGCCGCACGCATCGCCGCAAAAGGCTGTTGCACGGCAACAAATCGGCTGCGGATCGGCGACCATGCATGATCCGTCGCGATCGCGGCGCGCGATCGGGCGCGACACGACGATCGACCGCATTTCACGCGCGAAACGCATCGCGTGCGCACGCGTCGCCACCGTCGCGACCGCAGCGGCGCGCCGGCATCGATCCCCCGCGCGCATCTTCCGCTTGCATCGGCGACGGATTCGCGGCACACACGGCGCTCCCCCGCCACTGCCGCGACCCGCGGCAGACCGGTCGACACGATGCGACCGGTTTCCACGACATGGAGACACCATGACCGCTCGTCTGCTGTTGCCCGCCGCCCTGTTGCTCTGCCTCGCCACCCCCGCGGCCGCGTCGGCCGCCGAACGCGTCGCCGCGGCCGCGGACGCCGCCGCGGTCCCGACCGTGAGGCTCGCCGCCGCCGATGATCGCCTGAGTTTCGTCGTCATCCGCTACCGCGACCGCGCGCAACTGCAGTCGCTCGCCTCGCGTTTCCAGCATCTGATCGTCGACCGCAAGACGCGCACGGTGCGCACCGAAGCGAGCGCCGCCGAGATCGCCGCACTCCGGCGCATGGGCATGAGCGTGGTCGTCGATCGAGTCGCGACCGATCGCATCCGGACCGTCGAAACGGCGATGGCCGAGCGCCGGTTCGGCATGAAGAGCATCTCCGGCTACGCCTGCTACCGCACCGTCGAAGAAACCTACACGACCATCGACCAGCTGGTCGCGAGCAAGCCCGCGCTGGCCAGCGTCTCCAACATCGGCCCGAGCTGGCTGAAATCGCGCAACACCGGCGGCTACGACATGAAGGTGCTGCGGCTGACCAATTCCGCGACGAATGCCACGCGCC
>JAYRTK010000153.1:0-8037 GCA_041919595.1 Lysobacteraceae bacterium | reverse complement strand
CCTCGAACAATTTCATGACCGCTTCCAACCCGGTGATGTCGATGATCACCGGTCCCGCGGGCTACACCGCGAAGGAACTGTGGAAGATCGGCGGCCCGCTGTGCCTGCTCTATACCGGCATCGTGGTCCTGGTGACGAACCTGCTGTTCTGAGCGCTCGCCGCGACCGCGCCGCGGCCGACGCCCCCTCCCCCGCGCCCCCGCACCGGCGCCCCGCCCGACGGGGCGGCCACCGCATCGTTCGTCCCGGAGGACATCCCCGGCGTCACATCCGTCTCCCTGCGCGGGTCAGGTTGCGCGACGTTGCCCCGGGACACCGTGTCCCCCACCCGGCTCAAGGAGAGCTCGATGTCGCACCCCCCGTTTCCTTCCCTCGCCTTGCGGCTGCGCCGGGCACTGCGCAGCCGCTGCATGGCCGCCGGCCTGCTCGCGGCGACGCTGCTGCCCGTGCATCCCGCATCGGCCGTCAACCGCAGCAACACCGATGGCGCATGGTCGAGCTTCAACGCCGTCAGCTATGCCAGAACCACGAACAGCCTGTGGCAGGAATATCTGGTCAAGAACGGCCGCCTCTATTCCCGGAACGGCAGGACCACCGGCGCCTGGAGCGATATCAGCGGCCGACTCAACGGTGCGAACCAGGTGGGCTTCGGCGAAATCACGTCCTTCGATTACGAGGTGAATTCCGACGGCCGCGCCAGCCGATACCTGGTCCGCGGCGGACAGGTGTTCCGCTCCGAGCAATGGTGGCTGAACTTCTGGGGCCCATGGGAGAACATCGACAACGTGTTCGAGGGTGTGGGCGTCGGCCGGATCACGTCCTTCAGCTCCGTCGTCGTGCCCGGCTCGGAGGGCGAACCCTCGCTGCGCCGACAGTTCGTGGTCCGGGGCGGCGAGTTGTACGCACGCGATGAACTGGGCGTCTCTCCGGACGACGGCCTGCCGATCTGGGGCTTCTGGATGACCCGCACCGAATTCGTCGACGAAGCCGGCGCTCCGGAGAACCGCGAACCGATCCGCGCCTATCACCTCGCCTACGAACCGCTCGACGGCAACTACGAATCCATCGCCTACCTCGCGCGCGGCAACCGCATCTACCGGCAGAGCGACGGCGATCACGAGTCCTGGGTCGATGTCACCGACACCTATGCATCGATCGGCCGCTCGCCGAACGCCCGCGTCCACGCGCCGATCTACAAGCGGGTGATGGTGCTGGAGATCAATCCGCTGATCCAGTCCTCCGGCGGCCGGCCGCTCAACGAAGTGAAAGGCTGGCATGACCCGAAAGTGCTGGTGCAGCAGTACATCGAAGCGATGGAACAGGCCAGCGACGGCGTCGTCCAGTACGCGGTCTCGCGCTACGTCATCGATCGCGATTTCCCGAAGCTGTGGGGCGACTGGCAATACACGGAGCGGGGATACCTCGAATGCGTCGCCGCGGACAACTGTCCGTACCATCTCTTCGACTACTGGTACACGCTGAAGAAGCACGACATCTGCGAACTGGCCAACCAGGGCGACTACGACGAACTGTGGCTGCTCGGCGGCGCCGCGTTCGGTTTCGAGGAAGCGAACATGGCCGGCCCGGATGCGTTCTGGACCAACGGCATCCCGCTGTTCCGCGACACCTCCTGCCTGGTCAAGCTCAACATCATGGGCTTCAACTACGAACGCGAAATGCCGCGGATGCTGGAGAACACGGGGCATCGCGTCGAAGGCACGATGAAGCACCTTTTCGGCCGCTGGTTCAACACGTACCAGACGGCGGAAGAGAAGCTGCCGGACGACATCAACGACCTGGAAGCCTTCACCCTGCGCGGTTTCGACCCGGGCACCGCGGCCTGCGGCAACATCCACGGTGGACTGAACACGCCGGTCTACGACCCGGTCGGCAATCCGTGGAACTACGATTTCGAGAACCGGCACATGGCGCCGAACACCTGCGACGACTGGGAGAACTATCCCGATCTGACCGGCGCCATCACGGTGAACGACTGCATGAAATGGGGCTGCGACGATCTGCAGTGGCATCGGTACTGGCTCGGCAAGGTGCCGGCGTTCAAGGGCGCGAACCCGCGCGCGCTCAACAACTGGTGGTGGTACGTGCTGGACTGGGATGCGACGCGGTGACACGATCCCGATGACACCCCGCACCCGCCGCCGGCGCAGGTGACCGCTCCACGGGACCGGGCGCGATGTCCGTTTGCGCCCGGTCCCGGCGTTTCATCCGGCACCCCCCGCGGAGACGGCGGCGATGTCCCGCAGCCGCCCCGATCCGCCTCCACACATCGTTCAGGTTTCCCCCATGGATCAATCGCTTCCCCGCAGCGCCGAAGACATCGGACGGCGCGTGCTCCGACTGGTCGAGAACGTCCGCGGCCCGGACGACATCGCCCCGACCCGCATCGAACAGCTCACCGGCATCCCGGTCGAGCGCAATCCCGACGACGCCAACGAGTACGGATTCAGCGGCCAGCTGACCGAAGCCTGGGCCTACAACCTGGTGTCGCTGCCCGAGGCCGGCCGCCGGCCGTCTCGGGTGATGTTCTCGTTCGACGACGAAAGCCGGGCCAACGCCGACATGACGCCGATCTGCGAACTCGACTTCGACGCCTACGCCGAGGCCCTCGCCGCCGCCGGCTATCGCGCCGCCCCCGCCTACGGCAAGCACGGCGGGATCGACCACTGGACCTTCACGCGCGACGGGGTCGCCGTGCAGATCCACGTGCGCGGCGAGAACGACGACCGGGCCGAACACGCCTGCGTTTCCAAACTCATCATCCACGCCTGAGGGAGATCGTCATGGCTGTCGTTCCCGACGACGTGCTGCGCAAGACCGCGGAACCCAAGCTCGAAAAGATGCTGTCCGAATTCGAGAAGGCGAACGATACCGCCACCGAAACACCCGGAAAGAACCTGCGCGCGCTGATCGACGATTCGCCGTTCCTGAAGGAGCGGATCCTCGATTCGATCGCGCGCGGGCATCTGGAGAAGTTCACGATGCTGCCGGCCGGCGCCCACGCCGGCGGCGCCTACGACAGCGACCACAAGGCGATCGAGCTTCCGCTCGACGTGCTGAAGTCCTCCGGCACGAACAAGAGCGACGCCGCCGAACTCGTGTTCGTCATGGGGCACGAGATCCAGCATTCGTTCAACAGCACCGCCAGCGACAAGACCATCGACACCTTCCGCAAGGAGGTCGACAAGGTCGCGAAGAGCCCGAGCCCGCACGACTACACCCCCGCGGTGAAGGACCTCATCCAGGGCTATCGCCAGGACGAGGCCAGCGCGCACATCGGCGGCTACAACGCGATCGCCTCGCAGGTGCTGCAGGACAATCCCAAGGCGACGCTGAAGGATCTCTACAACGCGCACCCGGCGCGGATGGAAGATTTCATCGAGCGCAGCGGCAAGGCGCCGAAGTTCAGCTACGCGCTCAAACCCGGACTCAGCATCGAGTCCGACATGACCATGAAGACCACGCCGGACAACGTCAAGGCGATGGGCAAGTACTACTTCGATCAGCCGCCGAGTTCGGCGAGGATCGGCGCCAAGGGCAACCAGGACTATCCGAACTATTACGGCGAGTGGGCGCTCAACACCATCGACGACGTCGAGAAGAAGACGCTGGCCGACGCGAAGAAGATCGATCCGAAGGCGACCGCGGCCGACGTGCACCTGGACATGAAGGACCTCGGGCTGAAGAAATCGCTGCTCGACACCGGCCTGAAGTTCACCGACAGTCCGAAGAAGCCGGTCGTCGAGGCGCCGGCGCCGGAACCGGCGCTGTATCGCCAGGCGGAGGCCGCGTTGAAAAAGGTCGACGGCCTCGGCCTGCAGGGCGAGGAACTGCGCAACGTCGCCGCCGCCACCGCGCTGCAGGCGCAGACCTCCGGGATGGAACGCATCGACGGGGCGCTGCTCGGCAAAAACGGACAGGTCTTCGCCTACCAGGGCGATCCGGCCAGCGAATCCGCGGATCGTGTCGCGGTGAATGTCGCGCAGGCCAAACAGCAGCCCGCCGACCAATCGCTGGCGACGATGATGTTGCCGGATGCGCAACAGGCGCCGATCCAGCAGCAGGCGCCGCGAAGCATCGGCATGTGACTCAACGCGGCGATGCCGTCTGCCCGGAAGCGAACGAACGCCCCGCCGCAATGCGGGGCGTTTTCCATCAGCCTGCGACCCGGAACGGAATCAGATCTCGATTGGCCATCACACAGGCATGGCCCCGATCCGCGCCCTCGACTTCGACGGCTACGCCTCGACGCTCGGCGCCGCCGGCTATCGCGCGCGACCCGCACGCCACACGCCGCACGCGCGATACCCCACTTCCGCTCCGCGGAGCGTCCTTTCGCCTCCCGGCCGACGTCCTCAGGCCCGGGCAGACCTGCGCTAAAGTGGCCCCCGGGCAGATGGACGGGTCCTCATCGCCCGGGCGGGGCGGCTCTTTCGCGCCCCGCCCATCTGCCGGACGACCTCGCGCCGATCGGCGGGCACGGACCGCATTCAAATCAAAAACGGCCAGGAGAGGCAGCGTATGGGCAGCAGCCAGAGCAGTACAGGCGGCAAAGCGCAGGAATCGACCGACAAGATCATCGAGAAGATCAACAATTTTTCCAGCAACTACGGATCGCATGACCCCGACAGCGTGACCTTGCAGGGGATGAACCGATATCTGAACCTGAAAGAAGAGAGGGCTCTGGACCAGAAGGTCGGCAGTTCGCCCATCGAACGCAAGATGCGTTACGACGACATCGCAAATCTCGCAACCACCATCGGCATGGGGGACGAGGCCAAATTCAAGCTGCTCAGCTCCGCCTACACCAGCCTGAACACCCAGGCAAAGTATCTCGAGAAGGCCAACGTGGAGAGGCCGAGCCAGGCGCCGCAGGTGCAAACGCCCTCGGTCGTCCAGTCCGAACGCGGCAACGCCCATCAACATCCCCGCGAGCTCGCCGAGAGCGCGGTCAATCTGGCTCTGAATCCGCACAGCTATTCCTCGCTGAGCGGCAAGACGGCCAACGATCTGCTCGCGCTCGACAGCAGAACCCTCACCGCGGTCGTGCACGCGGACCAGACGTTCCTGGACAAGACCGCGAATCACTGGACGTTGCCGGATCACCAGAGGGCCGGCACAGCGCAAAACATCAACACCAACTACGATCGCCAGCTGGGAGTCCAACTCGGGCTCGTCGGCCAGACCAATGCGACACCGCAGATCGCGTTCGAGAACGGCAAGGATGCCGCGATCAGGGCGGTCAACCTGGGGCTCGACATCTACGGTGGACCCAACCAAAGCGTGCTGAAGGCGTTCGGCCAGGCCGCACTCAGCATCAATCTGGCCACGGAGCCTTCGCAGACGCTCGCCGGTCGCGGCGCGAACACGATCAGCGAGCAGACGATGAGCCACAACCCCGACGGGCACAGCCAGAGCGGGGCGAGGAAATACTGAGGCTTCCGATCAACGGCTTCTCATCGACACGTTCCGACTCCGGTCGACGCGGCCTGGCCGGAGTCGGAACGCGATCCGCGACGCGGAACGACGCAATCGACGTTCGACCGCGAACGGGTAGGCCCGGCAAGCCGCGTCGCAGCGCAGTCCGGGAAGAACCGACCCGTCGACGCGGCGGTCGAGACGCCCCCTCCAACCACCGCTCCACGATTCCCTCATCGAAAAGGACAAGGACATGGGCAACAGTCATGGCGGAAACAAAACCCAGGAAAAGATCGACCTCCTGAATGCGCGCTCCGGAAACGGCAATTCTCAAAGCCCCGACACCGTGACGCTCAAAGGGTTCAACAGCTACATCAACCAGAACAACGACCTGAAACACGACACGTGGATCCCGCAGCTCCCGCACGAGCGGGTGAAGCGTTATCACGACATCGATTCCCTGTCGAGGGAGATCGGGATGAGCGACAGGGCGCGGGACAGGATCATGCAATCGGCCTATACATCGCTCAATCGCAAGGGCGATCTCGAAGCGGCCGGCATCGTGGAGCCCGCCACCGTCAAACACGAAGAACCGAAGCCGCGGGCCCAGGACTCAGCCCCCAGTCACAACCAGTCGGAGGAAACGGTGCGGCAAGTGAAGGATCTGCTCTCGAATCCGCACAGCTACTTCTCGCTCAGCGGCGAGAAGCTGGAGAATCTCCTGCAGAAGGAGCCCGGCAAACTCAACGAGGCGATCCTGGCCGACCAGACATTCGTCGATGCGACCAGGGACTTCTGGAATCTCCCGTCGGGGCAGCGCCAGCAAACCGCGGCGCACATCCGGACCCACTACAACGAAGAGCTGTGCACGGACCAATTGCATCTGGCCGGCAGCAGCAACCGCACGCCGATCGACAACTTCATGAAAGGCAAGGACGCGGCGATCAACGCCGTGCAAAACGGCTTCAACATCTACGGCGGCGAGAACCAGGAAGCGCTGAAGGCCTTCGGCCAGGTCGCCATGAGCGTCAACAACGCGATCAATTCGAGCCACACGCTCGCCGGGCGCGGCGCGGACACCATCTCCGAACAGACGATGGCTTTCAGCCCCGATGGGCACAGTCAAGGCGGCATGAAGCGCGGCGGATACAGCTGAACGGGAACGCTCCGGCCGCCCACGCGGCGGCCGGAGGCGGTATCACAACCCCCGCGCCGCTTCCTCCACCGCACGGAACAGCGCGCGGCCCTTGTTCATCGTCTCTTCCCACTCCTTCTGCGGATCGGAGTCGTAGACGATGCCGGCGCCGGCCTGCACGTACAGACGGCCGTCCTGGATCACCGCGGTGCGGATCGCGATCGCGGTGTCGGCGTCGCCGTGCCAGCTGATGTAGCCGATGCTGCCGGCGTAGACGTTGCGCTTCACCGGTTCCAATTCGCGGATCACTTCCAGCGCACGGATCTTCGGCGCGCCGCTGACGGTGCCGGCGGGGAACGTCGCGCGCAGCACGTCGGCGTAGCTCAGACCGGCTTTCAGGCGGCCGGTGACTTCGCTGACGATGTGCATGACGTGGCTGTAGCGTTCGATCACGAAACGATCGCCGACCTCGACCGTGCCCGGTTCGCTGACCCGGCCGACATCGTTGCGGCCCAGATCGATCAGCATCAGATGCTCGGCGCGTTCCTTGGGATCGGCCAGCAGTTCGGCTTCGAGCGCGAGATCCTCTTCGTGCGTCTTCCCGCGCGGACGGGTGCCGGCGATCGGGCGCACGGTGACCTGGCCCACGCCGTCGTCGCCGTGTTCCAGACGCACCAGAATCTCCGGCGACGACCCCACCACCTGGGTGCCGCCGACATCGAGGAAATACATGTACGGCGAGGGATTGAGCGCGCGCAGGGCGCGATACACGTCGACCGGGCGCGCGCGGAACGGCACGCTCAGGCGCTGGCTCAGGACCACCTGGAAAATGTCGCCGGCGCGGATGTAGTCCTTGGACTTCTCGACCGCGGCGATGAAGCCCTCGCGGGTGAAGCCGGAGACGAAATCCGCTTCGTTGAGTCCGGCGGTGTCGCGCGCTTCCGGATACCCCGGCCCGCCCTGACGCAGCCGGTGCGTCAGTTCGTCCAGCCTGCGGTTCGCGCGCGCCCAGGCCTGCGGCTCGCGCGGGTCGGCATGGACGATGAGATACAGCCGGCCCTTGAGGTTGTCGAACACCGCGACATCGCGGCTGTCCATCAGCAGGATGTCGGGCGTGCCCAGTTCGTCCGGGGCGTTGCCGCCGCGCAGGCGCGGCTCGATGTATTCGATGCACTCGAATCCGAACCAGCCGACCAGGCCGCCGGTGAACCCGGGCAGCCCCGGCAGACGCGGAATCTTCTGCGCCGCGCGCAGGCGTTCGACTTCGGCCAGCGGGTCATCGACCACGCGACTCTCCACCAGCTCGCCCAGTTCGGTGACGAACAGCGTGTGCCCGGCGAAGGCATACACGCGATGCGCGGGCAGCCCGATGATCGAATAGCGGCCGAAACGCTCGCCGCCCTCGACCGACTCGAACAGATAGGTATGCGGGCCATCGGCCAGCTTGAGATAGACCGACAGCGGCG
>JAYRTK010000152.1:0-8100 GCA_041919595.1 Lysobacteraceae bacterium | reverse complement strand
GCCTGCACAAGGCCGGCGTGCCCGATGCGGATGTGCGCGTGGAAGCGTTCTTCCTCAAGACCAAGATCCGTCGCAAGCGCAGTCTGCGACGGCTCGCCTACGCGGCGGGACTGGCGGCGGCGTTCCTCCCGCTCGTGCTGCTGGCGCCGGCGCTGGCGGAGTTCGTGCCCAACGAAGCGCACACGCCGGGTCACGAAGATCTCGCCTGCGCCGATTGCCATCGCGAGGCGCCCGGCACGATGCGCCAGCAGTTGCAGGCCAAGGCCAAGCACCTGCTGGGGCTGCGCGCATCGGACGCCGATTTCGGCATGCGCGAGATCGGCAATGCCACCTGCACCGGCTGCCACGACAATCCGGACGACCGCCATCCGGCGCATCGCTTCCTGGAGCCCCGTTTCGAGCTGGCGCGGCTGACGCTGGCGCCGCAACAGTGCGCGAGCTGCCATCGCGAACATACCGGCACCCGGATCAGCCGCGTCGACGGCGATTTCTGCGCCGCCTGCCACAGCGACACGAAGGTGAAGGACGACCCCGCGACGCCCACGCACGCGGTCCTGTTCGGCGAAGGACGCTGGGACACCTGCCTGACCTGTCACGACTTCCACGGCAACCACGCCCACGACCCGCCGAAGGATCTCGGCGACGCGCTGGCACCGGACGTGGTCGCCGCCTATCTCAGGACCGCCGAATCGCCTTACGGCGCACCGGTCAGGAAAGCCAGGACACCGGAGGTCACGCCATGAAGCTGCCGAAAATTCCCCGTTCCGTGCTCGCCCTCGCCGGCATGACCGTCGCCGGCATCTACCTGTTCGCGACCGCGCCCGCCGATCTCGAGGCCGGTGCCGACACGCGCGACGTGCCGGTGGAAACGCTGTTCCGCATGCTCGACGCGGAGAACGCCTCGATCCGCGCGATCTATACCGGCGAGATCGTGACCCCGGGCCTGAAGACAGGACTGGAGTACCGCGAGGACTGGAAATCGGCCGACGTCCACGCAGGACCGCTGCCGGCGCTGCTGCTGCGCGAGACCGCGAACCGCCTGCAGCGGCGCGTGCCGGAACTGAATCTGTTCCTCGGCTCGAAGTATCCGATCGAGGCCTCGAACCTGTTCACCGGCGCGCAATCGGGATATTTCGACGCGATCGAGCGCGAAGGCGACCCGCAGTTCTTCCTCGATCGCAGCACCGGCCGCTACACCGCGATGTTCCCGGACATCGCCTCGACGCCGGCCTGCGTCAGCTGTCACAACGAGCACGCCAAGAGCCCGCGCAAGGATTGGAAACAGGGCGACGTGATGGGCGCGACCACCTGGTCGTTCGCACGCGCGACGCTGTCGACCGACGAAGTGATCGCGATCCTCGGCGCCTATCGCGAAGCCGCGCTCGATGCCTACGGCTCGTACCTGGAGAAGGCCGAAGGATTCGACACCACCGCGCGGCCACAGCTCGGCGAGCGCTGGCCGAAGGACGGTCTGTATCTGCCCGACACCGACACCTTCCGCAAGCGGGTCGAGGAAAGGAATTCGATCGCATCGCTCAACCTGCTGCTGCAGGCACGCGCCCCCGCCGAACGCGCGGTCGCCGGCGACGATACGGGCGCGCCGTCGCGCAAGCCCGACGCATCGCACGCAGGCGGTTCGGAAACGCCGGACAAGGCGGGGGCCTCACGATGAGCGCGACACTGGAACCGGACGGGACAGCCACCACGGCCACACCATCGCCACGGCGCGCCGCGGCACCGCGCACGGCCTATCAGACCGCGCTGATCGCGGCGTCCTGGTGCGCGCTGGCCGGTGTCGCAGCCTCGTGCATCGCCTTGCTGTGGCCGCCGCGCCTGGAGGCCCTGCTCGCCCTGCAGCGACTGGACGCCTACAAGCAGGTCACCGGCTACATCCTGGTCGGACTGCTCGGCTTCGATCTCTCGCTGGCGCTGATCAAGCGACGGTTGATCGGCGGCGGCGCGCAACGCACGCTCCAGCTCGCGCACCGCATCCTCGGGCTCACCATGCTGGCGATGCTGGTGCTGCACGCCGGGTTTTCGCACGCCGGGTTCCTGCACGCCACCTTCGCCGTGACCATGTTCGTGGTCATCGCCGGCGCGCTGCTCAACCTGCTGCCCGGTCATCGCCTCGGTTCGTGGGGGCAATGGACCACCGCCGTGCACATCGGCGCCGGCTGCCTGCTCGCGGCCCTGGCATTGATGCATCTGTATTTCGTGTACAGCTACGCCAGTTGAGACGCTCCACACGGTACATGGACCGCTTGTCGGGATCCCGCCGCCATTCGCGCCACACCGTTGCGGGAAACCGTCATTCCGCTTCGTCCCGATGCATGCGCCGTGTCCTGGCGCACCGATATCACGGCCCCCAGCTCAAGGAGAGCTCACGATGACATCCACGTTCCGCGCCGCATTGTTCGCGCTCGGCTTCATGGCCTGCGTCTCGCTGCCAGGCAATGCGTCCGCCCAGGGCGTCCTGATGGGCAGCGCCGACCTCGACGGCGACAACGTCGCCGAAACGGTCTACAACAACGGTTCCTACATCACCGTCAAGAACACCAGCGGCAGCAGCTACAACTACCAGATCAGCACCGGCTCGTGGGCCCTGCTGTACGGCAACTTCACCAGCGTGAAAGACCTGGACGGCACCCCCGGCGCCGAGATCCCGATCAACATCGGCGGCGCGCTGAAGGTGATCAACCACAATTCGCGCAGCAGCTACAACTACCAGATCAGCACCGGTTCGTGGGCCGCGTCGCCAGGCGGCATCACCGACCTCGACGGCATCGCAGGCAACGAGATCGTCATCGTGGCGTCGGATTCGCTGCGGATCGTCGACCACCGCGCGCGCAGCACCAGTTCGCAGCCGATGTCCGGCACCTACGCCATCGCGGTCTACGGCATCAAGGACCTCGACGGCCAGCCCGGCGCCGAGATCCCGATCGCCAACGGCTCTGCGCTGCGCATTTACAACTACCGCACGCGCAGCATGAGCAGCACGCCGGTCAGCAGCGGCAGCTGGGCCATCTGCAACGATCCGGGCGTCCCCAACTGCGTCAGCGACATGAACGGCACCGCGGGCGCCGAACTCGTGCTGATCCTGCCCAACTACATCAGCGTCTACAGCTACGTCACCGGGTCGATGAGCAACTACATCATCAACGCCCAATACGCGATCCTTTCCGACGGCGTGCGCGATTTCAACGGCACCGCCGGCAACGAGATCGCGGTCGCCCGCAACGACGGCCACATCAACATCATCTACCCGCGCACCGGCAGCGTGCAGTTCATCAACGGCACCGGCACCTTCGGCTCCTGGTGGTCGCTGCTGAACTACGCGAATCTCGATGGCGTGGCCGGCGACGAAATCCGCGTGCGCAACAACGGCACCAGTCGCAACTACCGCATCTACCCGCGCACCGGGTCGGTGGTGGCCGAGTGATATCTCTTCGCGGGTGCGCGCAACGCGCACCCGCGTCCTTTCCCGCCCGCGGGCGCGCTCCTGCGGACCACCGCGAAGCCATGCGTCCGGCACGCCCCCGACGCCACAACCCGCCGCACGCCGCGCGGACCGCCCTCCGCTAGGACAGTCGCACCGCCGCCCCCAATCCGCGGCGAGTCTGACAAGATAGACGGATGGACAAGCCCTACGACGCCATCCCCTTCGACATCATCGTCTTCGGCGCCACCGGTTTCACTGGCCGGCTGGTCGCCGAATATCTCCACAACACCTACGGTGTCGGCGGCGACGTGCGCTGGGCCATGGCCGGACGCAGCGCGGCCCGGTTGGCCGAAGTCCGCGATGCCCTCGGCATCGATGCCGCCCTGCCGCTGCTGGTCGCCGACGCCGGCGATGCCACGGCACTGGCCGATCTGGTCCGGCAGACCCGCGTCGTGCTGACCACGGTCGGCCCCTACCAGGCCCACGGCGAACCGCTGATCCGCGCCTGTGCCACCGCCGGCACCGACTATGTCGACCTCTGCGGCGAACCGGGCTGGATGGCGAAGATGATCCCCGAACTGCAGGACACCGCCCGCGCCAGCGGCGCACGCATCGTGTTCTCCTGCGGTTTCGACTCGATCCCGTTCGATCTGGGCGTCGCCTACGTCCAACACGAAGCGCAGCGGCGTTTCGGCGCAGCGCTCGTCCGCGTGCATGGCCGGGTCAAGGTCATGAAGGGCACGTTCTCCGGTGGCACCGTCGCGAGCATGCTGGCGACGATCGAGGCGGTGAAGCGCGAACCCGGATTGCGGCGCACGCTCGCCGATCCGTTCGCGCTGACGCCGGGCTTCAAGGGCTCGCGCCAGCCGAACGACCACGTCGCCGAGTACGACGCGCTGGCGAAGAGCTGGACCGCGCCGTTCGTGATGGCGCTGATCAACACCAAGAACGTGCATCGCAGCCACGCGCTGCTCGGCCATCCCTGGGGTCCGGAGTTCGTCTACAGCGAGCGCATGCTGACCGGCGACGGCCCCGCGGGCGAGAAGCGCGCCGGGAAGATGCTGCGGCAATCGAAGCTGCAGAACCTGATGCTGGCCTTCGCACCGACCCGCGCGCTGCTGCGCCGCTTCGCCCTGCCCAAGCCCGGCGAGGGCCCGAACCGGGAACAACGCGAGAAGGGCCGCTACGACGTGCTGTTCTTCGGCCAGACCGCCGACGGCCGCACGCTCACCGCCAGCGTCGCCGGCGATCGCGATCCCGGCTACGGCTCCACCTCGAAGATGATCGCGGAAGCCGCGCTCTGCCTCGCCCGCGACATCGACCGCGCCCGCACGCCCGGCGGCGTGTGGACGCCCGCGGCGGCGATGGGGATGACGCTGGTGGAACGCTTGCGGGCGAAAGCGGGATTGACGTTCAGGTGCCTCGACGCCTGAGCCCTTGACGTACCGGCCATCGCGGTTGCGTTTGCGGGCCGTCGCGACACAACGACACATCCGGCGATCGTGCCCTGCTGGATTCGCCGTCACGGCGCACGCGGCGCATCGCTCTCGCGATGCCGCACGCGGCATCGACATGTGCCGGCATGAAGGCATGACGATACGCCATGACCCGCAGACCACCGCACGCACGAACCAGCGTCATTGCGACGGAATCGCCGGCCGCCCCCGGAAGTCGGTGAAATCCCCCATTTCCCCGGAAATTCAGGGAAAACCGAATTTTCACACACACACGAAAGATCGCTCGCATACTCCGCCGCAATTCCGGCTCCGGAGAGATTGCGGATGCGCATCACCATCGTCGGCGCCGGCTATGCCGGCAACACGCTCGCGACGGAACTCGCGACGACCTTCGACACCGACCTCGACGTCTGTCTCGTCGGCGTATCGGCGAATTTCGGCGGCGGCGTCGCCTACGGCGAGGCGCGCGGAGAACATCCGCTCAACGCGCGTGCCGGCCACCTGGGCGCGACCGCGGACAAACCGGCCGGATTCGCGCTCTGGCTGAACCTGTCCGAGCGCGCACGCGATGCATTCCTGCCTCGCGTCGCCTACGGGGAATATCTGTTGGATCGGCTGCACGATGCCGAGGTCCACTCGACCAACCTGACGACCCTCGAACACGAGGTGATCGAGATCGACCGCATTCATGGCGGCGGGTACCGGGTGCATCTCGACGATGGCAGTCACTTCAAGAGCGACATCGTGGTCCTCGCCGTCGGCGCGCTGCCACCGCAGCGACTGCCGGGCGTCGGCCCGCGCCTCGCCCGCCATTGGCGCTACATCGGCGCTCCCTGGCAAGAAGGTGATCTCGATCGTATCGATCCCGACGCCCGGCTGCTGGTCGTCGGCACGGGACTCACGATGGTGGACATCGTCGCCACGCTCAACCGGCGCGGACACCGCGGGCCGATCACAGCGCTGTCGCGTCACGGTCTGTTGCCGCAACGGCACACGGACACGCCCTCGGATGCGATCGAGTTGCCGCCGGGGCTGCGCCTGGCGCTGCGCGAGGGCGACCTGCATGCGCTGGTCTCGTCCGTGCGCACGGTGAGCCGCGTGGTCGACGACTGGCGCGTCGTGATCGACGCGATCCGCCCGGAAATCCAGACCTGCTGGCGCGCCCTGTCGCCGACGCACCGCGCACGATTCCTGCGACACGTGCGCGCCTACTGGGAACCGCACCGTCATCGCATGGCACCGAAATCGGCGGCGGACATCGACGATGCGCTCGCCAGCGGGCGGTTGCGGATCGTCGCCGGGCGCCTGCTGCGCGCCGGCATCATCGACGATGGTCTGTCCGCACTGATCCGGCCACGCGGCAGGGTCGATGCGGAACGGCACGATTTCGATCTGCTGATCCGCGCGACCGGGCTGGACACCGACATCACCCGGACCACGCATCCATTGATCCAGCATCTGCTGGCGGTCGGGAGCATCGCACCCGATCCGCTGGGACTGGGCATGCGCGTCTCGCGCGACCTGGAGGTCCTGGACACCGACGATCTGCCGGTGCCCGGCCTTTATTGTGTCGGCGCACTGGCCCGCGGCGAATGCTGGGAGCTGACCGCCATCAACGAGCTGCGCAATGCGTTGCACGGCCTCGCACGCCGCCTGCGCAGCCTCGCTGACGCGCCCGCCGCCATACCGCCACCGGCGGCGGTACGGCCTGTGCGGACCGACATCGGCTGATGCCGCGGACGCGGATCACTCCTTGCGATACACCTGCGCGCCCTGCGCGCGGAACTCCGCGGCCTTTTCGGCCATGCCCGCTTCCAGCGCCGCGGCTTCGTCGGCGACGCCCTTGTCGGCGGCGTAATCGCGCACGTCCTGGGTGATCTTCATCGAGCAGAAGTGCGGGCCGCACATGCTGCAGAAGTGCGCGACCTTGTGCGCGTCCTTCGGCAGGGTCTCGTCGTGGAATTCCTTGGCCTTCTCCGGATCGAGGCCGAGGTGGAACTGGTCCTCCCAGCGGAATTCGAAGCGCGCCTTGCTGAGCGCGTTGTCGCGCACCTGCGCGCCGGGATGGCCCTTGGCGAGATCGGCCGCGTGCGCGGCGATCTTGTAGGCCATGATGCCGTCGCGCACGTCCTGGCGGTTCGGCAGGCCCAGATGTTCCTTCGGCGTGACGTAGCAGAGCATCGCGGTGCCGTACCAGCCGATCATCGCCGCGCCGATCGCGCTGGTGATGTGGTCGTAGCCCGGCGCGATGTCGGTGGTCAGCGGGCCGAGGGTGTAGAACGGCGCCTCACCGCACTCGCGCAGCTGTTTGTCCATGTTCTCCTTGATCAACTGCATCGGCACGTGGCCGGGGCCTTCGATCATGGTCTGGACATCGTGTTTCCACGCGATCTTCGTCAATTCGCCCAGCGTTTCCAGCTCGCCGAACTGCGCGGCGTCGTTGGCGTCGGCGAGGCAGCCCGGACGCAGGCCGTCGCCCAGCGAGAAGGCCACGTCGTAGGCCTTCATGATCTCGCAGATGTCCTCGAAGTGCGTGTAGAGGAAATTTTCCTTGTGATGCGCGAGGCACCATTTGGCGAGGATCGAACCGCCGCGCGAAACAATCCCGGTGGTGCGCTTCGCGGTCAGCGGCACATAGCGCAGCAGCACGCCGGCGTGGATGGTGAAGTAATCCACGCCCTGCTCGGCCTGCTCGATCAGGGTGTCGCGGAAGATCTCCCAGGTCAGTTCCTCGGCGCGGCCGTCGACCTTCTCCAGCGCCTGATAGATCGGCACCGTGCCGATCGGAACAGGCGAATTGCGGATGATCCACTCGCGGGTTTCGTGGATGTGCTTGCCGGTGCTGAGATCCATCACCGTGTCGCCGCCCCAGCGGATCGCCCAGACCAGCTTCTCGACTTCTTCCGCGATACCGGAACTCACCGCGGAATTGCCGATATTCGCGTTGATCTTGGTGAGGAAGTTGCGACCGATGATCATCGGCTCGCTTTCCGGGTGATTGATGTTGTTCGGCAGGATCGCGCGCCCGCGGGCGATCTCGTCGCGGACGAATTCCGGGGTGATGATCGTCTGGATGCTCGCGCCGAAGCTCTCGCCCGGATGCTGCATCAGCAGGTGCGCTTCGCGCACCGCGTCCAGACGCTGGTTCTCGCGGATCGCGACGTATTCCATTTCCGGCGTCACGATGCCGCGCTTCGCATAGTG
>JAYRTK010000151.1:0-8100 GCA_041919595.1 Lysobacteraceae bacterium | reverse complement strand
ACAGGCGAACGCGTGGCGTTCATCCGCAGGATGGTGCGCGTGCCCCGTCTCGTGCCAGTCGGCGGGATCGAAGGTGGGAAAAAACGCATCGCAGCCCTCGACCACCGTATCGACATGGGTCAACTGCATCCGTGTCGCCCGCGGCAACGCGAGCGCATACAGCTCGCCGCCGCCGATGACGCACAGTTCGCCGGCGCCGTCGGCCTGCGCATGCGCGATCGCCGCGTCGAGCGACGCCACCGCCTTCATGCCCTCGAACGGCACCCGCCCGCTGCGCGTCAACACGAGGTTGCGCCGCTTCGGCAGCGCGCGACCGAGCGATTCCGCGGTCTTCCGCCCCATCAGCACCGGCTTGCCGAGCGTGAGCGCCTTGAAGCGCTTGAGATCGTCGGGCAGATGCCAGGGCAAGGCGTTGCCGCGGCCGATGGCGCGATGACGATCCAGCGCGGCGATGAGCACGATCTCGACGCTCATGTCACGGCGCCGGCGTGTTCACGGGCGGCACCGCCTGCGCGGCGTCAAGCACGGCTTTCGGCGCAGGCTGGGCACCGAAGGTCAGATCGAGACGACAGGCCGGCGGCAACGATGCGAGTTGTCTGCCGAAGGCCTCGTCCATCTTCTCCGAACCGCTGTAGCGGCGGAGTTCCGCCTGCAGCGCACCGGCTTCCGCATCCGCTGCCCAGCGAGTCACCGGATACGCTCGCGGCAATCGACCGGCCGGGCGCCACAGTCCCGCGGAGCGCTCGCCGCGCACGCCGGCGAAGCTCGCGGCCACCGGCCCGGACTGCAGCGCGTAGCTCGAGTCCTCGACATCGGCGGCCTTCTGCCCGTCCGATGCATCGTCGCCGTTGTCCATCGCGATGAACGTCGATGAAGCGGCCGTCGGTTCGGACCCGCACCCGCTCCAGAAATACAGCGACTGCTGCGTCAGCACCCCGCCCTTGAACAGCCCGAAACCGCGACTGCGGAACATCGGATGGCCTTCGCCGTCGCGGACGATCGACGACATCACCATCCGCGCCTCGGTGCCGCGCGGCAGGGCGATGGTGCCGATCGGCGTCTCGATCTCCCCCTTGCGATGGGCCCGCGTCTGCTCGTCGCGGAACGCGAAGCCGTGCCGGAGCCCTTGCTCGAAATCGATCCGCGTCGCGACGAATCCGTCGATCAGCGCCGGCGTCAGCACCGAGCGGTCCTTGACCAGCAGCATGACCCGATGGACCGCGCCGTTGACGGTGCCGTACAACTGCAGCGCATCGCTGTACGCGCCCGAGCCCGTGCGCGCATCGATGAAATAGAACCCGAAGCCGTCGATCTGCAGCGGTCTGACGCTGCGCGTGCCGATCCTGCCGGACAGTTGCTCGGCATGACGGCGCACGAGGCCCTGGACGGTGCCCTGATCGAGCGCGGACGGCGCATGGCGGTATGCGCTCACCCGCACCCGCTGGCCGAGCGCCGGGCCCGAACGCACTTCGATGTCGACCGACGCCATGGCCGTGATCCCGGGGTCCCCGAGCCGGGTTTCGGCGCGTTCCAGCACGCGGTACTCGAACGGCAGCGCGACCCGCGCCCCCAGCACGTCGAGCGGCTCCGCCGCATGCGCCTGCGGTGCGATCAGCGCGAGCCATCCGAACGCGCCCCACAGCGCATACGGACGCAGGCTCCCGAGGACACGCAGGAAACCGCGACGCCAGCCGACGGGCCCGCTCACTCCTGGCGGCTCCCCGGAATCGGCAGGCACAGGCCCTGGGTCTGGGTCACGCTCTTTTCCAGTTGGGTGCGGAAGCTGTCGTTGTAGAAGCCCAGCATCATCACGCCGAGGGTCTGCTGCTGGCCCTGCACCATCCAGGTGGTGACGTCCATCGACACGCCCTTGGACGACTGCCGGTAGTCGTAGCGGCGCAGCGGGAAGCGGCCGCTGGTGATCGGCGGCGAGACCTTGAGCTGGCTGATCGACTCGCTCTTGCGCAACTCCTCGGCGAATTCGTCCTTGTCCGCGTCCATGCCGATCGGCATGCACATGAACGTGGCCAACGCGCGCTGGCTGGACCAGAAGCCGTCGCGCGCGACGAGGAAGCTGCTGCTGATGTGCATGCCGGAGATGCGGTCGCGCTTGGCTCCGATCGACATCAGGCTCGGACGGCTGCCGCCCGGAAACTGGAAGCTGCCGATGCTGGTGTTGACGGTGGTGCCGGACACCGAGGCCTTCTTGATCGCCGCCGCCTCGTCGAGCATCGCGCCGATCCGCACGGGATCGAGCTTCACGCTGTCGAAGATCGCCAGCAACGGCCCGGACGCGACCCCGTCGGCCGGCGACGACAGACTCAGGCGCAGCGAGAACTCCGGAAAGATCACGCCGAGCACGGCGGAATGGCCGAGCACCTTGCCGTCCTTGTCCAGATCGAACACGTAACGGTAGGCAGGGTGGCCGTCGATCTGCAGCAGCGCGATGTCGCGTCCCGGATGTTCCTTGCGGATCGACGCCACCAGATCATCGCGCGTGCGTTGGGCCTCTTCCGGCGTCTTGGGCTTGCGCAGCGCGCCGTCGAAGCCCAGCACCATCGCGGAAACGACCAGTCGGCTGCCGTCTTCGCGCGGCAGCGGATACCCCTGGGTTTCCTCGACACCGATCAGGAACGTGCTCTTGGTGTCGATCTCGCGTTCCCACAGCGTGGCCTCTTCGGTCGGCACCGGCAGACTCAGCCGGGCACCGAAGAGATCGACGTCGCCGGCGGACGCGAGGCCGGGAGCGGCGAGCGCGACCGCGAGCAGTGGCGCCTGCACGGCGCGGAGAAGCAGCGTATTGATGGACATGGATGGGTTCCCCTGTGGTGTGTCGTGTCGAAAACTGTCCTGGATGCCCGCGGCGGCGCTGGCGAGAAGATCCGGGCAACCGCCTGCGTAAACGCCGCTTGCGACGACGGACGCGGGCCGCATCGGACTCAGGGCGCCGCGGGCGACGCGGCGGGCGCGGATGACGGAGGCGGCGGAATCGGTACGCAGGTGCGCGCGGGATCCGAGAGCGCGGCCACGATGGCGTCGACGTCGCCCCCGGTCGGATCGCCATCGGTGGTGATCTCGAACAGGGTGCCGTCGCGATACGCGGTCCATGCGCGGCCCTGTACACGGCCGCCCTGCAACACGCGTCGCTGGAAGAGGCTGCGGCGGATCTGCCCGGCCGGCGTGTCCAGCGGCGGCTCCGCCCGGACATCCGAAATCGAATCGCCGGACAGGAGCATCTGTTCCAGCCGATCGCGCCCCAATCCGCCGTCGGGCAGGCACAGGACCGACAACCAGCCGTTGCCGACCCGCTCGTATTCGACGCGGTGGTATCCCGCCCCGCCACCGTCGCCGTCCGGGCGCGGGATGGGCGTCATGCTGTCGAGCGTGAACCGCTTGCCGCGCGGCACCGGCACCGGGCCGAAATGGCTCGCCAATCCCGACGGCGACACGGCGCGGGCGAGAAAGTCCCGATAGATGGCCACGTCCCCGCGCATCGGCGTCTCGAGGAGCGCCACGCTTTCCATCACCGCGCGCATGTCGGCGACCGGCGTGCGCTCCGCCAGGTAGCTGGCCATCAGCATGTAGGAGATGCCATGGCGGCGACCGAAGTAGTTCGCACTGCTCCACTCGTCGCCGGACTTGGGGCCGTACCCGGTCGTCGTGAACCAGGCCCCGTCGATCCTCACGGCATCGGCATAGATCGGATGGTATTTCGCGGCCTTGACCACGTCCTTGCGGACTGCGGCCTCGGATTCGTCCTCGAACGGGCGCTCGGTGTTGGCCGTGGCGTTGACCATGAGCAGCAGCTTGCCGGTCTGCCCCTGCTCCGTTTCGAACGTGACCACGTAGGTCTCGCGCATCATCACCAACATGCCGCCGAGGGTGCTTCGGAAAAAATCGACCTTCGGCGATTCCACCTCGACCGCCTTCACCCGCGGCGAGCGGAAGGCCAGCAGCCGCCCGTCCTCGATCCGCCTGTCCTCGATCCGCGAGGGCTCGACCGTCGGAATCGGCGCGTCGGCGGGAACCGGCTCGGCGGCGCGGACCCCGCCGGCGACGGCGCACAGCAGCGTCGCGACCGATGCCGCAAGCCGCAGCGCGCTCATACCGCCACCGGCGCCTTGATCGCCGGGTGCGGATCGTAACCCTCGATCGCGATGTCGTCGTAGGCGAAGCCGAAGATGTCCTTCACCGCGGGATTCAGGCGCAGGGTCGACAGCGGGCGCGGCGCGCGCGACAACTGTTCGCGGGCCTGATCGTGGTGGTTCGAATACAGATGCGCGTCTCCGAGGGTGTGCACGAAATCGCCGACGCCGAGGTCGCAGACCTGCGCGACCATGTGCGTGAGCAGCGCGTAACTGGCGATGTTGAACGGGACGCCGAGGAAGATGTCGCCGCTGCGCTGGTAGAGCTGGCAGCTGAGTTTCCCGTCGGCGACGTAGAACTGGAACATCGTGTGGCAGGGCATCAGCGCCATCTTCGGCAGATCGCCCACGTTCCAGGCGCTGACGATCAGCCGGCGCGAGTCGGGATTGCGCCTGATCTCGTCGACGACCCAGCGGATCTGATCGATCTCGCCGCCGTCCGCCGCCGACCAGCGCCGCCACTGTTTGCCGTAGACCGGACCGAGTTCGCCGTCGGCGTCGGCCCACTCGTCCCAGATGCCGACCTTGTGGTCCTTGAGATAGGCGATGTTGGTCTCGCCCTTCAGGAACCACAGCAGTTCGTGCACGATCGAGCGCAGATGCAGTTTCTTGGTCGTGACCAGCGGGAAACCGTCGTTGAGATCGAACCGCAGCTGCCAACCGAACACACTGCGCGTGCCGGTGCCGGTGCGATCGGACTTGTCGGTCCCGTGTTCGAGCACGTGGCGGAGCAGATCGAGATACTGGCGCATGTCGGGATTCAGCCCTCGGCCGGCTGCGATTGCAGGGTCGGCGAAGAATGCGAACGCCACAACAGGAACAGGCCGAGCGCGATCAGCGGCAGGCTCAGCACCTGGCCCATGGTCAACCAGTCGAAGGCCAGATACCCGATCTGTTCGTCGGGCAGGCGCACGAACTCGACCAGGAAACGGAAGCAGCCGTAGAGCAGCGCGAACATCCCCGCCACCGCGTAACGCGGACGCGGCCGGCGCGAGAACCACCAGAGAATGCAGAACATGGCCACGCCTTCCAGCGCGAACTGGTAGAGCTGCGAGGGATGGCGCGCCAGCGCGTCGAGCAGGCCGCCTTCGTGCATCGCCTGCAGGGTGCCGGCATCGAGACCGGCCAGATCGCGCTCGGCATGCGGGAAGATCACGCCCCAGCCGGCCTGGGTGTACTTGCCCCAGAGTTCGCCGTTGATGAAATTGCCCAGACGCCCGAACCCGAGTCCCGGCGGCACCAGCGGCGCGACGAAATCGACGATGTCGAAGAAGTGCATGCGGTGCTTGCGCGCCCACCACAGCGACGCGGCCAGCACGCCGACCAGCCCGCCGTGGAAACTCATGCCGCCTTCCCAGATCTTGAAGATCTGCATCGGTTCGGCGAGGTAGGACGACAGGTCGTAAATCAGGATGTAGCCGATGCGCGCGCCGAAGATCACCCCGAGCATCGCGTAGAACAGCAGATCGCTGTAGGCCTGCTCGCTCACGCCCGGCAGACGTCCGGCGCGAATCCGGCTGCGCCCCAGGAACCAGGCCGCGGCGAAACCGAGCAGGTACATCACGCCGTACCAGTGCACCGCAGGGGCGAAGGTGTGCCCGAAGAGACTGAACTCCGGGGATTGGACCATGATCGGGTCGATCCGGTGCAGATAGGTCATCGGCGCTGCGGCAAGACGAAAGAGCGCCTATTGTGCCGGAAGCCGGGGGCGCTTCGCCCGATCGCGAGCGGCTTCGCACGGCGGAATCGCGTTCAGCCGAGAATCCGCGGCGCGTCCGGCAACTCGTTCGGATTCGGGTCCGCGACCGCGCGCGGAACGTGCGCGGCGAGCAGGTCGCTGGCGGCCTGGACGCCGCTCAGCGCCGCCGCCTCGGGATCGCCGGCGCGCATCCGCTCTTCCATCAGCAGGCAGACGCCGCGCCATTGCTCGGCACTGATGCGCCCGTCCAGACCGCGGTCGGCGAGGATCTCGATCCTGCGGTCGGCGAGCAGCAGATAGATCAGCACCCCGGTGTTGGCCTCGGTGTCCCAGACCCGCAGGCGCGAGAACACCTCGATGGCGCGGTCCCGCGCCTGCTGCCCGGCCCGCAGCGCGGACCAGGGCAAGGCCGCCTCGACCGCGAAGCACAGCTCGCCGGCATGGCGGGATTCGTCGCGGGCGATGGCCTCGGCGATCCGCTGCAGGCGATCCCCGGGAAACATCCGCCGCGCGGGCGGCGCGAGGAGATGGGTGAAGAGACGCATGTCACCAGCCTCCCGAGGCGCCGCCGCCGCGACTGCTTCCGCCGCCGCCGGACCAGCCACCTCCAGACCAGCCACCGCCCGAACCGCCGCGATGGGCAATGCCGGCGGTCCACCAACCCACCGGAGCGGCGGGCTTGACCGCACCTCCGCTGCGCAGCCCGGACGCGTCGCGCTCCACGGCATCCGGATCGCCGCCCTGCACGATTCCCCGCGCACCACCGCGTGCGGCGAGCGTGAGCGTGGAGGAGAGCACGAACACCAGGATCCCGATCGGCACAAGCAGGGCCGCCATCACGCCGAGAGCCAGCAGCACCGTCATCCCGGCGCCGAACCGGCCCGAGCCCTGCGCCGCCATCGGCGCCGGCAGCGGTTCGCCGTTCATCAGCGACGCGATCACCAGCGTGGCGTCGCCGAGGCCGCCGGCGTAATCGCCGCGACGGAATTTCGGTACGAGATATTCCTGGATCAGGCGCGCGGCGGTGACGTCGGTGATCACCGTCTCCAGCCCGGTGCCGGTGTGGATCCGCACCTTGCGGTCGTCCTTGGCGACGAGCAGCAGCAACCCGTCGTCGACATCCTTCCGTCCCAACCGCCATTCGTCGAAGACGCGCTGCGCGAAATCCTCGATCGGCTGCGGTCCGGTGCTCGACAGCATCAGGATCTGCAACTGGCTGCCACTGCTCCGCTGCAACGCCCGTGCCTGGCGTTCGAGCAACGCGATGTCCGCGGCGGCGAGGGTACCGGTGGTGTCGATCACCGGCGAGGTCAACGGCGGTACCGGCACGGAGGCCGAGACCGGCGTCAGGCCGAGTACGGCGAGGAGCAGGCCGCCAAGCACGAGGCGAGCGATGGTCGCGAAGACGCGGGTCATGGCCAAGGGTCTCCGTGACGGGCCGGAGCCGGCATTGCACCATCCCGCGAACGCCGGCGCAACGCGCCGGCCCGGGGTCACTCCGGCAGCAAGCGCTGCTGCGCGCGCTTCTTGGCCCAGAGGTTCAGGCCCTCGACCACCGCCGAGAAGCCCATCGCAAAGTAGATGTAGCCCTTGGGCACGTGCGCCTCGAAACCCTCTGCGACCAGAAACGCGCCGACCAGCACGATGAACGCCAGCGCCAGCATCTTGATCGTCGGATTCGTGTCGATGAAGCGGCCGATCGTCGTGGCCGCCAGCAGCATCACCGCCACCGCCAGCAGGATCGCCGCGACCATCACCGGCGTCTGGTTGGCCATGCCCACCGCCGCGATCACCGAGTCGAGCGAGAACACGATGTCGATCACCGCGATCTGCGCGATCACCGCCCAGAACGCGGTCTTCGGTTTGGTGTCGATGTCCTCGGATTCGCCTTCGCCCTGGATGATGTCGCGGATCTCGCCGACCCCCTTCACCAGCAGGAACAGGCCACCGACAATCAGGACCAGATCGCGCACCGAAATGCCCTGGCCGAACAGCGAGAACAGATCGACGGTCAGTCCCGCGAGCCAGGCCAGGGTCAACAGCAGGCAGATGCGGGTGATGCAGGCGACCGCGATGCCGAACCTGCGCGCCTTTTCGCGCTGCGCGTACGGCAGCTTGGACACGGCGATCGAGATGAACACCAGATTGTCGATGCCGAGCACGATCTCGATGGCGCTCAGCGTGATGAGGGTGATCCATGTCTGCGGATCGGAAATCAGTTCCAACATCGTGTCTTTCCTGGGAAGTCGGCGCGGA
>JAYRTK010000150.1:0-8109 GCA_041919595.1 Lysobacteraceae bacterium | reverse complement strand
GACGGCCGGATCGCGGGCAAGACCGCGGAAGGCGTGCGTCGCGTACTGGCGCCGAAGGTGCTCGGCGCGATCCACCTCGATGTCGCCACGCGCGGACTGGGGCTGGATTTCTTCGCCCTGTTCGCGTCGATCTTCGGTGTGTTCGGCAACGATGGCCAGGTCGACTACGCCGCCGCCAATGCGTTCCTGGATGCGTTCGCGCACGCGCGCAACGCCCGCGTCGCCGCCGGGCACGGGCAGGGGCGGACCGTGTCGATCGACTGGCCGCTGTGGCAGGAAGGCGGCATGCGGATCCCGGCCGACCGTCTCGAAGTGATGCGGCGCGAGACCGGCATGATGCCGATGCGGACCGCGTCGGGCCTGGAGATCTTCTTCGACAGCCTGCAGGGCGGCCCGGAACAGCGGCTCGTGCTGGAAGGCGACGTCAATCGTCTGCAGGTCTGGCTGGAGCGCGTGCTGCATCTGCCGCGCGTGCGCGCGACCGCCGCCGGCGTGCCCGCCGTCGGTGTCGCCACCGCCGCGCTGCGCGATGCCGTGCTGCGCCAACTGGTGCGCGTGTTCGCCGAAGCGATCGAACGCGATGCCGCGCAGATCGATGCCGACGACCCGATGGAGAACTACGGGCTCGACTCGGTCATCATCAACCGGTTGAACCTGGTGCTGGGTGATGTCCTGCCCGGGCTGTCCAGGACGGTGTTCTTCGAATTCCGGACGCTGTCCGCGCTGTCCGACGAACTGCTCGCGCGCCATCACGATGCCTGCCGGACATGGGTCGGGCATGTCGACGCTGCGGCCAGCGCAACGACGGCCGCCGACGCACCCGCGCCCGCCGCCCGGGTCGAGACGCCGACCCGCAGCGTGCCGTACCACGCCGCGACGGCGCAGGCCGTCGCACCGGTCGCCAGTCCGGCCGCCGGCCGCACCGTGCCCGCCGCGCGCGAACCGATCGCCATCGTCGGTCTGAGCGGCGTGTATCCGAAGGCGCCCGATCTGGAGACCTTCTGGCGCAACATCCGCGAAGGGCGCGACTGCGTCGAGGAAATCCCGGCGGAGCGCTGGAGTCTCGACGGCTTCTTCGAGGCCGACGTCAACCGCGCGATCGAACAGGGCAGGAGCTACTGCAAGTGGGGCGGCTTCGTCGACACGTTCGCCGATTTCGATCCGCTGTTCTTCAACATCTCGCCGCGCGAGGCGTTGAACATCGACCCGCAGGAGCGGTTGTTCCTGCAGGAAGCCTGGCGCGCGATGGAATCCGCCGGCTACACCCGCCAGGATCTCAAATCGCGTTTCGGCGGGCGTGTCGGCGTGTTCGCCGGCATCACCAAGACCGGCTACCAGCTGTATGCGATGCACCGCACGCACGACGGCGAGCCGTTCCTGCCCTACACCTCGTTCGGCTCGACCGCCAACCGCGTTTCGTACGTGCTCGACATCCACGGCCCGAGCATGCCGGTGGACACCATGTGCGCGTCCTCGCTGACCGCCATCCACGAAGCCTGCGAGCACATCCTGCGCGGCGAATGCGATGTCGCGTTCGCCGGCGGCGTCAATCTCTATCTGCATCCCAACAGCTACATCTGGCTGTCGTCGCAGCACATGCTGGCGCCCGATGGCCGGTGCCGCAGCTTCGGCGCCGGTGGTCATGGCTACGTGCCCGGCGAGGGCGCGGGCGTGGTCCTGCTCAAGCGCCTGTCGGAAGCCGAACGCGACGGCGATCCGATCCACGGCGTGATCCTGGCGACCCACGTCAACCACGGCGGCCGAACCCACGGCTACACCGTACCGAATCCCAACGCGCAGGCGGCGCTGATCCGCGCCGCGATCGACGCGGCCGGCATCGACGCGCGCGCGATCAGCTACATCGAGACCCACGGCACCGGCACCGAACTGGGCGATCCGATCGAGATCACCGGGCTGGAGCGCGCCTTCGCGATGGCGCCGGGCAGCGATTTCCGCTGCCGCATCGGTTCGGTCAAGTCCAACATCGGTCATCTGGAAGCGGCGGCGGGCATCGCCGGCCTCACCAAGGTGCTGCTGCAGATGCGGCACGGCGAACTGGCCCCGAGCCTGCACAGCACGACGCTGAACCCGAACATCGACTGGCAGCGCAGTCCGTTCGAGGTCAACACGCGCCTGCAGGGCTGGTCCGGCCCGTCCGCCGCGCCGAAGATCGCCGGCATTTCCTCTTTCGGCGCTTCCGGCACCAATGCGCACGTGATCGTGCAGGAATATCGCGCGCCGACGCCGGTCGCGCGCGCCGTCGCGGCAGGCGAGCCGGTGCTGGTGCCGCTGTCCGCACGCGGCGAGCAGCCGCTGCTGCAGCGCGCCCGCGATCTGCTGGCGCATCTTGAGCGCGCGGCGGACACCGCCGGTCCCGCGATCGATCTGGCGGCGCTGGCCTACACCCTGCAGGTCGGGCGCGAAGCGATGGAGCACCGGCTGTGCTGCGTGGTCCATTCGGTGGAAGAACTGGTGCAGGCGCTGCGCGCCCACATCGACGGCGTGCCCGGCCCCGTCCAGTGGCATGCGGGACACGTCGCGGAACATCGCGAAGCGCTGCGCATGTTCACCCGCGACGAGGATTTCCGGCTCACCGTGCAGCGTTGGGTCGATCGCCGCAAACTCGATCTGCTGGCGGAATTCTGGGCCCGCGGTCTGGACGTCGACTGGCACGCGCTGCACGGCGAAGATCCGCCGGCCCGGCTGCCGCTGCCCACCTATCCCTTCGTGCGCGAACGTCTGTGGGTCGACGCGCGGGTCGCGCCGCGTTCGTCGGCGCCGCCCAGCGCCGCGCTGCACCCGCTGGTGCATGCCAACGTGTCCGATCTGTACCGGCAGGCCTACGCCAGCGTGCTCAGCGGCAACGAGCCGTGCCTGCGCGATCACCTCGTGGCCGGCGAGAAGGTGCTGCCCGGCGTGGCCTATCTGGAAATGGTGCGGGTCGCGATGGACCGGGCGCTGCCCGCCACGGATGTCCCGCGCGTGCTCGAACTGCGCAATGCGGTCTGGATCCAGCCGCTCGTCGTGGACGCACCGCGTCCGGTCGAGGTCGTGCTGCGGCCGGAAGGCGAGGCGGGGCGGATCGCATTTGAAGTCGCCAGCTCGCCGATGCCGTCGACCGGTCGCGGCGTCGCGACCGACGCGTCGCGACGCGCGCACTGCCAGGGCGAAGCGGTGTTCGTGGCCGAAGCCGCGCCCGCGGCGATCGACCTGCGCCGGCTGCAGGCGCGGATGACGCGCGGGCATCGCGATGCGGACGCGGTCTACGCCCTGTTCGACGGCAGCGGCGTCGCGTTCGGCCCGGCCCATCGCGGGATCCGCGACGTGGTGCTGGGCGAGGGCGAAGCGCTCGCGCGACTGCAGTTGCCCGAGGTCGTGTCGCCTGCCGATCCGGCCTACGTGCTCCATCCGAGCCTCATGGACAGTGCGCTGCAGGCTTGCAGCAGTCTGGGTGCGGCCGCGCGCAGCGAGTCCGCGGCGCCGCTGCTGCCGTTCGCGCTGGATCGCCTGCGCGTCTTCGCGCCCTGTCGCGGCGATCTGTTGGCCTGGGTCCGTCGCGTCGACAGTGGTCGCGATCATGCCGATGCGCCGGTCGGCTTCGATGTCGACATCGTCGATGCCGACGGCCGCGTGTGCGTGCAGATTCGTGGCTTCTCGATGCGTCCGCGCGTCGACGCGTCTCCGCGCGCCGAACTGCGCACCTACGTGCCGGTCTGGAACCGGATCGCACCGGCGCGCGATCCGCGCCCGGCCGCGAAGCCGCTGGTCGTCGCCGGCGGCGGCGATGCGGTGCTGCAGTGGGTGCGCCGTTCCGTGCCGGATGCGGTCGCGTTGCCGGCCGCGCTGCTGGCCGGCGAAGGCGATCTGTCCGGCTTCCTGCGCGAGCAGGTCGATCAGCTGCTGTGGGTGGCGCCCGATGCGGTCGCGGCCTCCGCGGACGACGGGTTCGATACGGCCGGTGCGCTGGCCGGGCTCCACGACGTGTTCCGTCTGGTCAAGGCGGCGCTGGATCTGCCGCGGCCGCCGCGCTGGACCTTCGTGACCCGGCGGATCCATGCCGTGCGCGCGGACGATCCGGTGGCGCCGTGCCATGCCGGCATCGCCGGTTTCGTCGGCAGCCTGGGACGCGAATACCCCGATTGGGACATCCGTCTGCTCGACGTCGATGCGATCGCTTCCGATGCGGATGCGGCCGATGCGCACGCCGGCGTGCGCGCGGACGATTGCGTGCGCATGGCCGCCGATCCGTCGCTGGCCTGTCTGGCGTATCGCGACGGCGAGTGGTTCCGGCGCGGGCTGGCCACCCTGGACGCGACGCCGACCGCGCAGGACGGTTATCGCCAGGGCGGCACCTATGTGGTGGTGGGCGGCGCCGGCGGCATCGGCGAAGCCTGGAGCCGCGACATGATCGAGCGCTACGACGCGCGACTGGTGTGGATCGGCCGGCGTCCGCTCGATGCGGGGATCGCCGCGAAGATCGAAGCGCTCGGCCGACTCGGCCACGCGCCCGAATACGTGTCCGCGGACGCCACCGATCTGGCGTCGCTCCAGCGTGCGGCCGAACGCATCCGCGCCGCGCACCCCGCGATCCACGGCGTGGTGCACTCGGCCATCGAGCTGCGCGACCAGAGTCTCGCGCAGATGGACGAAGCCGAACTGGAACGTGCGGTCGCCGCCAAGATGGCGGTCGCGGTCAATCTGGACCGCGTGTTCGGCGATCTGGATCTGGATCTCGTCCTGTTCTTCTCGTCGATGATCTCGTTCATGACCAGCGCCGGCCAGGCCAACTACAGCGCCGGCAGCACGTTCGCCGACAGCTTCGCGCAGGCCCTGGCGCAGCGGCGCCCCTACGCGGTCAAGGTCATGAACTGGGGCTACTGGGGCGGCGTGGGCATCGTCGCCGATGCCTTCCACCAGGAGCGCATGCGCCAGCGCGGCATCGGTTCGATCGAGGTGCCGGAAGCGATGGCCGCGCTGCGCACGCTGGTCGGTCATCCGACGCTGTCGCAGATCGGCACGATCACGCTGCTGGATCCGAAGGCGCTGGCGATCCTCGAAGTACCCGAACGCGTCGGCGTGCAGCGCCGCATCGCCGGCTCCGGCCTGCCCGTGGCGGTCGAAGCCGCGCGGACGCGTCTGGTCGTTCCCGACGAAGCGGTGCTGCGTCGCGATCTGCCGGGCGAGGACATGGATGCGCTGTCGGCCGAACTGATGGCGGCGGCGCTGGCCGGGCTCGGTATCGACGCCGCGGATGCGCCGGACGTCGCCGTCGCCCGCGTGCTGCCGACGCATGCGCGCTGGCTGCGGACCAGTCTGGAGATCGCGAAGGCACGCGGCTCCGCACCGCGCGCGTGGGACGTGCTCTGGCGCGAGTGGGACGCGCGTCGCGCGACCTGGCTGGAGAACCCCCGCCTCAGCGCCCAGGCGCTGCTGCTGGAAGCCTGTCTGCGCGAACTGCCGGCGATCCTGTCCGGCGCACGCGCGGCCACCGACGTGATCTTCCCCGAAGCCTCGATGACGCTCGTGCAGGGCGTGTACCAGGGCCATGCCCTGGCCGACTGCTGCAACGCGGCCGTGGGCGAACTGCTGGTGGCCTGGCTGCGACGCCTGCCGTCCACGGCGCCGATCCGCCTGTTGGAGATCGGCGCCGGCACCGGCGGCACCACCACCGGTCTGCTGCCGCGTCTGGCCGAATTCGGAACGCGCGTCGAGGAATACTGCTACACAGACCTGTCGAAGGCGTTCCTGATCCACGCCGAGAACAAGTTCCGGGCGCAGTGCCCGGCGCTGCGCCCGGCGATTTTCGACGTCTCGCGCGCGCCCGTGGAGCAGGGCATCGAGACCGGTCGCTACGATGTGGTGATCGCCACCAACGTCCTGCACGCGACACCCGACATGCGCCGCACGCTGCGGCACGCCAAGGCTCTGTTGCGGCCGGGCGGCGTGGTGCTGATCAACGAGATGACCGGATGGTCGCTGATGCGCCATCTGACCTTCGGCCTGCTCGAAGGCTGGTGGTTGTACGAGGACGAAGCCCTGCGCGAACCGGGCAGCCCCGGCCTGTCTCCGGACAGCTGGCGGCGTCTGCTCCAGGAGGAAGGCTTCGACGATGTCGCGATGGTCGTGCCGGAGACGCATGCGCTCGGTCAGTTCGTCGTCGCCGGCGCCAGCAATGGCTTGTGGCGTCAGCGCATCGCCGCGACTGCGCCTGCGGCCGCGCCGCGGCCCATGCCGGCGCCCTTGCCGGCGCCGCAGCGCGACGTGATCGATGCCTCCGTCGTCGCGGAGGTGGTGCCGGAAACGTCCGTGCACGAACGCTGCGCGGCGTATCTGCGTCGCGCGGTGGCGGAGACGCTGCGGCTGGACGAAAGCCGCGTCGGCCTGAACCGTCCGCTGGCCGATTACGGGCTCGATTCGATCCTGGTGATCGGACTGACCAGCCAGCTGCGCAAGGCGTTCCCGGAGATCCGCAGCACGGTGTTCTTCGAGGCGCGGGATCTGTCCGATCTGGCCGACATGCTGCTGCGCGCGTATCCGGCGCAGGCCGAAGCGCTGTTCGGCCGTCCGGCCCGCACATTGCCGGCGGCGACGCCGGCACCGGCATCGGTGGCGCATCGCGACCCGGTCGCGGTCGAGGCGACCGCCGTCGCCGACGCGGGCATGTCCGAAGGCTCGCTGCAGACACGATGCGCGGCGTACCTGCGGCGTGCGGTGGCGGAGACGCTGCGGCTCGACGAGAGCCGTGTCGGCCTGAACCGTCCGCTGGCCGATTACGGGCTCGATTCGATCCTGGTGATCGGGCTGACCAGTCAGCTGCGCAAGGCGTTCCCGGAGATCCGCAGCACCGTGTTCTTCGAGGCGCGCGATCTGTCCGATCTGGCCGACATGCTGCTGCGCGCGTATCCGGCGCAGGCCGAAGCGCTGTTCGGCCGTGCGGAGTCGGCGCCGGCCGCCGCGCGGACCGAAGCACCCGCCGCCGTGCAGGCGCGCCCGCTGCGCCTGTCCGCGCCGTCGGCGACATCGTCGATCGCATCGCCGACGGTCGTGTCGACGCCGGTGCCCATAGCGACCACGGCTGCCGCCGTCGCCGCGCCGCCGTCCGGGGTCGCGCCGTTCGATGTGGCCATCATCGGTCTGAGCGGTCGCTATCCGATGGCGAACGACCTGGACACGTTCTGGGCGCATCTGGCGCAGGGACGGCACTGCATCGGCGAAATTCCGGCGGATCGCTGGAACTGGCGCGAAGTCCACGGCGAGGATCCGCAGGCGCCGGGCGCCATCTACACCCGCTGGGGCGGCTTCCTCGACCGGATCGATCAGTTCGACCCGCTGTTCTTCCGCATTTCGCCGAAGGAAGCGAAGGCCATCGATCCGCAGGAGCGCCTGTTCCTGCAGGCCTGCTATCACGCGATCGAGGACGCCGGCTACCGGCCGGACGCGCTGGCGCCGCCGGAGAAGGTGGGCGTGTTCGTCGGCGTGATGAATGCCCGCTACACCGAACAGCCGCTGCATTACTCGATCGCCAACCGGGTGTCGTTCGCGCTCGATTTCCAGGGGCCGTCGGTGGCGGTGGACACCGCCTGCTCGTCGTCGCTGTCCGCGATCCACTTCGCGCTGGAGAGTCTGTACGGCGGTTCCAGCGAATGCGCGATCGCCGGTGGCGTGAATCTGATCATCGATGCCGGGCACTATCGCGAACTGACCGCGGTCGGGATGCTGTCGCACGGCGACCGCTGCCGCGCGTTCGGCGCCGGCGCGGACGGGTTCGTCGATGCCGAGGGCGTGGGCGCGGTCGTGCTCAAGCCGCTGCATCAGGCGGAGCGCGACGGAGATCTGATCCACGGCGTGATCAAGGGCAGCGCGATCAACGCGGGCGGACGCACCCACGGCTACACGGTGCCCAATCCCGTCGCCCAGGGCGCGGTGGTGGCCGCGGCGCTGCGCCGGGCCAACGTCTCGGCGCGCGACGTGAGCTGCATCGAGGCCCACGGCACCGGCACGGCGCTGGGCGATCCGATCGAGATCGCCGGACTGCGCCGCGCGTTCGAGCGCGAGACCCCCGATCGCGGCTTCTGCGCGATCGGTTCGCTGAAATCCAATATCGGCCAT
>JAYRTK010000149.1:0-8138 GCA_041919595.1 Lysobacteraceae bacterium | reverse complement strand
GCAGGAATGCCGCGGCGATGTCGGCATGCACCAGCAGCGTCTCCAGCGCGTTGCAGGCACTGGGCCGCGCGACCTTGCCGTCGAGCAGCAGATCGAGCGCGAGATCGGGATCGGCCGACGCGTCCACGTACAGATGGCAGACGCCCTTGTAATGCTTGATCACCGGCACCCGCGCGTGCTCGGCGACGAAGCGGATCAACCCTTCCCCGCCGCGCGGAATCGCCAGGTCGACGATGTCGTTGAGCTGCAGCAGTTCGACCATGGTCTCGCGACGCAGGTCTTCCACCAGCGTGAGCGCGGCAGGCGGAATCCCATGCGCCTGCAGCGTTCGCTGCAACGCACCGGCGATCGCCACGTTCGAATGGATCGCCTCCGAGCCGCCGCGCAGGATCACGCCGTTGCCGGCCTTCAGGCACAGCGCCGCCGCATCCGCGGTCACGTTCGGCCGCGCTTCGTAGATCATCGCGATCACGCCCAGCGGCACGCGCACGCGTTCGATGGCGATGCCATTCGGCCGGGTCTCGCGGCGCGTGACCATACCGACCGGATCCGGCAAGGCCGCGACCTCGCGCAGCGCGTTCGCGATGCCCGCGAGCCGAGACGGATCGAGGCGGAGCCGGTCGAGCATCGCGCCGCCGGCGCCTTTCGCTTCCGCCGCGCGCAGATCCTCGGCATTCGCAGCGAGAATCGCGCCGGCGTCCGCATCCAGCGCATCGGCCATCGCTCGCAGCAAGGCGTTTTTCGCCTCGGTGGACAACGCGGCGACGGCCGACGATGCGTCGCGGCAGGCCAGCGCCTGTGCGTGCAGGGAAGCATCAGACATCGGACACCTCGCGGGAGGGATCGGCGAGCAGTGACAGGTCGTCGCGATGGACGATGGTGTCGCCGTAGTTGTAGCCGAGCAGCGCTTCGATCTCGTGCGAGCGGCGACGCGCGATCCGGCGGATATCGGATGCGGAGTACTGGGTGACGCCGCGCGCGATCGGGTTCGCGGGATCGTCGGCGCGGACGATCTCGACCAGATCGCCGCGACGGAATTCGCCGCGCGCATCGGCGACCCCGATCGGCAGCAGCGACGCGCCCTTGTCGACCAGGGCCTCGACCGCGCCGGCGTCGATCAGGATCGCCGCACCGGCCTCGATCGGCGCGTGCCGCAGCCAGTGCTTGCGCGCGGCGATGCGACTGCGGCCCGCGACGAACCGGGTGCCGACGAGACGATCCCCGGCCAACGCATGCGCGACCGCGGCACGGGTGCCGTTGAACAGCACCGTGTCGATGCCGGCGGCCCCGGCGCGCTGCGCAGCCAGCACCTTGGTGCGCATCCCGCCGGTGCCGACCGCGCTGCCGGCGCCGCCGGCCATCGCGAGCACGTCGTCGCCCGGATCGACGACTGTCGCGAGCGGCTTCGCGTCGGCATGGACCCGCGGGTCGCGATCGTAGAGGCCATCGATGTCGGTGGCGATGAACAGCACGTCGGCATCGATCAGTGTGGCGACGATCGCACCGAGGGTGTCGTTGTCGCCGAGTTTGAGTTCATCGACCGAGACGGTGTCGTTCTCGTTGACGATCGGCAGCGCGCCGCAATGCAGCAGTTCCTGCAGCGTGGCGCGGGCGTTGAGATAACGACGGCGATTGCGCACGTCGTCGTGGGTGAGCAGCACCTGCGCCACCGGCTGCGCGAACAGCCCCTGCCAGAACGCCATCAGCTTCGCCTGGCCGAGCGCGGCCAGCGCCTGACGCTCGGCCATCGCCGCACCGGGTCGCGGTGTCGCATGCAACACCGCACGCCCCGCGGCGACCGCACCGGACGAGACGATCACCACCTCGCGTCCCTGTGCGCGCGCGGCGTGCACGAACGCCGCCAGGTGCACCGCATTGCGCGGCGAGAGCCCGCCGTCGCCGGCGAGCAGACTGCTGCCGACCTTGAGCACCGCGCGCTTCCAGGCGGGAATGATCTGCTCGGGGAAGGCGCGGGGCGTCGACATGCCGATCTCAGAGGGCGTCCAATCGCCCACGCAACGTATCGAGCCGCAGATCGGCCGCCGCGCCCGGCGACACACGGGCCTGCAGACTGGCCTCGGGATCGCCCGCCGCCCAGCGCGCCGGGTCGGCGGCCTGCCGGTAGGCCTCGCGGAACGGCAGGCCCTGGCGCGCGAGTTCCACCGCGAGATCGGTCGCATACATCGAGGAATCGAGCGCGGCGCGCATGGCATCGGTCTTCCACTCGAGGTTGCGCAGCAGGTCTGGCAGCAATTCCAGCGCGCCGAGACCGCGACCGAACGCGTGGAAGATCGCGCCCTTGCTGAACTGCAGATCGCGGTGATAGCCCGATGGCAGCGACAGCAGTTGTTCGATCTCGGTGCGCGCGGCGGCGACGCTGGCATAGCTGGCGCGCATCAGTTCGACCACGTCGGGGTTGCGCTTGTTCGGCATGATCGAACTGCCGGTGGTGTACTGCGCCGGCAGCGCGACGAAACCGAATTCGGCGCTGGTGAACAAGCTCAGATCCCAGGCCAGACGGCGCAGATCGAGCAATGCCGAGCCCAGCGCCTCGACCGCCGCCATCTCGAACTTGCCGCGCGAGAGCTGCGCGTAGGCCACGGATACCTGCAAGCGCCCGAAACCGAGCGCATCGGTGACGTGATCGCGCTCCAGCGGCAGGTTCACACCGTAGCCGGCGGCGCTGCCGAGCGGATTCGCGTCGACCCAGGCGAGCGTATCGCGCGCACGCTGCGCGTCGTCGATGAAACCTTCGGCCCAGGCCGCCCACCACATGCCCAGCGACGACACCACCGCGCGTTGCAGATGGGTGTAGCCCGGCAGCGGCACCGCGGCCTCGGCCCCGGCACGGGCCAGCGCGACCTCCGCGCACTCGATGCACAGCGCCTGCAGACGCCCGAGCTGCGCCTTCAGCCACAGCCGGGTCGCGACCAGGATCTGGTCGTTGCGACTGCGGCCGGTGTGGATCCTGCGCCCGGCATCGCCCAGTCGCTCGATCAGCCGCGCCTCGATCGCGGAGTGACCATCCTCGAAACGCTCGTCGAGCACGAAATCGCCGTTGCGGAAATCTTCGGCGAGATGCGTCAGTTCGACCTTGATCCCCGCGAATTCGTCGGCGGCGAGAATGCCGATCCGCAGCAGGCCGGCGGCATGCGCGAGACTGGCCTCGATGTCGGACAGGAAGAATTCGCGATCGAGGATCACGTCCTCGCCGGCGAGGAAGCGCTGGATGCGTTCGTCGACCTTCACGCCGGGTTTTTGCCAGAGCAGATCGGACATGGGGAACTCCGTGGGTCAGGCGTCGATCGGAATGCCGGTCGTTTCCGGCAGTCCGAAGGCGAGATTGAGATTCTGCAGCGCCTGCGTCGCCGCGCCCTTGAGCAGATTGTCCTCGGTCGCGACCACCACCAGCCGGCGACCGTCGGCGGACAACGCGAAACCGCCGAGTTCGACATGATGCCGGCCGGCGATCCGGCTGACCCAGGGCGCGTCGTCCTGCACCCGCACCAGCGGTTCGCCGGCGTAGGCTTCGCGATAGCGCGCGAGCACGGCGTCGCGCGTCGTCGGCGCAGAGAGATGAAGGTTGGCGGTGATCGTCAATCCGCGGAAATGCGGGGCGACGTGCGGCATGAATTCGACCGCATGGCCGAGCTGCCGGGTGACCTCGCGCTCGTGGACGTGGCCGGTCAACGCGTAAGGCATCAGATTGTCGCGCAGCTTGTCCGGATCGTTCTTGTCCGACGGCGTGGTGCCGGCGCCCGACCAGCCGGAGACGCCGAAGCACTGCACCGGCGCATCGAGCAGCTCGCGCATCGGCGCGATCGCGAGCTGCATCGCGGTCGCATAACAGCCGGGATTGCTGATCCGGCGCTGGCCCCGATACGCGTCGCGGGTCAATTCCGGAAGACCGTAATACCAGCCGTCGTCGAAACGGTAATCGGCGGACAGATCGATCAGCACGGGCGGCGGGAGCGCGGGATCGTGAGCGGCCGCGTCGAACGCGGCGACGCAATCCGCGGCCTTGCCGTTGGGCAGCGCGAGCACCACGGCATCGGCGTGCAGACCCGGCAGCTCGGCGCTCGCGGGCGAGGAATAGCGCAGTTCTCCGCGATAGGCGTCGACATGGTCGGCGAGGCGCTGGCCGTCCAGCTCGCGCGAACCGACATAAGCCAGTTCGAAGCGCGGATGCGCGGCCAGCAGGCGGATGAGTTCCGCGCCGACGTAACCGCGGGCGCCGACGATGCCGACGCGGATGGGGGTGGAATCGTTCATGCGTTTGCCTCCAGCTTCGCGCGCAGATCGCGCTCGATCCGCGGCCACGCTTCGCGCAGGATCGAAAAGACATGGGTATCGCGCAGGCTGCCGTCGCGATGGCGCATATGCGCGCGCAGCACGCCGTCGCGCTGCGCGCCCAGACGCAGGATGGCCGCCTGCGAACGCAGGTTCTCGTGACTGGTTTCCAGCACCACCGCCTCGCACTGCCAGTGTTCGAAGGCGTGGCCGATCAGCAGTCGCTTGGCTTCCGTATTCAGGCCGGTCCGCTGCACGCGCGCCGCGTACCAGGTGTAACCGAGCTTGAGCCGCGGCACCGTGCGATCGATGTCGTAGTAGCGGGTGCTGCCGACGAGGTCGCCGGCGGCATCGAACACCGCGAACGGCAGGGCATGCCCCGCCTCGCGCTGCGCCAGTGCGGTGGCGATGTAGGCCTCGGCCTCGCCCGGAGACGGACCGGGCACACTGGTGTAGCGCAGCGACCACAGTTCGCCGTCCGCCGCCGCGGCGCGCAGCGCGTCGGCGTGCGACGCCAGCAACGGCACCAGTCGCACATGTCGACCTTCCAGCGTCGGCGTGGTCCAGTCGCCGCGCATGCTCATCCCTTCAGGGTCGCCGGGCGTTGCCGGCAGTGCTGCAGGCACGCGCGGATCGTCTCCGCGCCGTCGCCATCCAGTTCGCCCAGACCGTACCAGTACGCGCGCCACGCGTCCTGCTTCACGCAGCCGTCGGCTTCCGCGTCGTAGAAGGCGTTGACCGGATTGCCGTGGCGCGAGCGCCAGAACAGCCGCGGCTGGGCTTCGCGCATCAGCTGCCAGACCGCGCGCCCCAGTCCTTCGCCCTGCGCTTCGTCGAGCACCGCGAACTTGTCGAGATAGGGAATGCCGTCCTCCTCGGTCAGGATCACGGCCGCGCGATAGTTCTCGCTGACATAGGCGCGATGCAGGCGGGTCCGTTCGAAATAGTCGGCGACCAGGGTCCGGCCGAACGCGGAATCGATCAGTCCGCGCAGGCGATCGCGATCGATCTCCTCCCAGGCCGTCGCCTGGAACACGCGTTCGCCGCGACGGACCAGCGTACCGGAGCCCTTGTGCGTGAACAGCTCCTTGGCCAGTTCGCCGGGCCGGGTGATCGACACCGACGACGACAACGGGAGGGCATCGAGCAGTTGCTTGATCTGTTCGATCTTCACCCGCATGCCGCCGTTGATCCACGGTTGCGCCATCAGCGTGTCGTATTCGGTGGACAGGTTGATCGAATCGATCACGTTGCCGTCGTCGTCGAGCAGGCCGCCGGTACCGGTGAGGAACACGATCTTGTACGGCTGCAGCACCTGCACCAGTTCGTTGGCGGCGAAATCGGCGTTGACGTTGAGGATCTGGCCACCGAGGGTCTCGCCGAGGCTGGCGATCACCGGGATCGAACCGGCCTGCAGGCTGGCGAGGATCGGTGCCAGTTCGACCTGTTTCACCTCGCCGACCAGACCGTAGGTTTCGCGATCGAGATAGTCGGCCTCGAACACGCCGCCGACGATCGAGGTCGCGCGCGCGTCCTGCGCCTGCAGCGCTTCGACCAGTTTCAGGTTCTGCGCGTGGAAGACCTTGCGGACGATCGCCAGCGCTTCCGGCGAGGTCACGCGCAGACCGTTCACGGTGCGCTTCTCGATGCCGGCCGCCGCCAGTTCGTCGTCCAGCTGCGGGCCGGCGCCGTGGATCACGATCGGCGTGAGCCCCACATCCTGCAGGAACGCCAGCGACGAGGTCAGCGCGTCCAGCTCGTCGCGCAGCACCGCGCCACCGACCTTGACCACCGCGAAACGCGCGGCATCGAGCTGCGAAAAGCGCTTGAGATACTGCGAGATCTCCTTCGCCCCGGCCATGCTCGACAGCAGGCGGACGATGGTCTGGCGGGTCTGGGGGTCGTGGACCTTGTGATCGAGCAGCGGCGTCATTGCGCGGCGCCTCCTTGCAGAATGCGGATGATCGACGCGGTGTAACGCTCGAGTTGTTCGAGCGCCACCCATTCGTCGGCGGTGTGGGCCTGGGCGATGTCGCCGGGCCCGTAGACGAGCGCGGTCAGGCCGGCCGCGGAAAAGAGCGAAGCCTCGGTCCAGAAATCGACGGCATTGCCGATCGGCAGCGCCAGTTCGTCGGCGAGGTCGCGCGCGGCGAGACGACGCTGTTCGGCATCCGCGATGTCTCCGGCCGGCAGCGACGGGCCGCGGAAGGTTTCCTGGTAGCGCTCCAGCGCGCCCGGGGCCGCGCAACCGCCGAACTGCGCATGCAGCCCATCGATCGAATGCGACGGCAGCGGGCGGAAGCCGAAGCGCACCTCGGCGCTGGGCGCGATCACGTTCGCCTTGATCCCGCCCTCGACCCTGCCGATGTTGAAACGCAGGCCGGTCAGTCCGCCGAAGCGGCGATGCGCCTCGCCTTCGACCAGTTCCAGCGCTTTCGCGCCCCAGCGCATCGCATGATGCAGGGCGTTGCTCTGCAGCGCGTTCGCGCCGGAGGCGTGGCCCGCGGTGCCGCGGAACTGCATCAGCACCGAGCTGATGCCGCGGTGCGCGAGGACGGCCTCGCAGAGGGTGGGCTCGGCGACGATCGCTTCGGAGAAGCCATGATCGCCGGCGAGGAAAGCGGCGATGCAGCGCGCGTCGTTGGCTTCCTCGTCGGTGGTGAACAGGAAGGCCGCGTCGCCGCGCGTGCGCCGCGCCGCGACCAGCAGACCCGCGGCGGCCCCCTTGATGTCGCAGGCACCGAGACCGATCGCGCGATCGTCCGCGACGCGCAGGGCGAGCGGATCGGCGGTCCACGCCGCGGACGACGGCACCGTATCCAGATGCACGTTGAACACGCGCTTCGGTGCGCCGCGCACGGCGAGCAGCGACACCGCGCCATCGCCATGATCGGACACGGTGCAACGGAAGCCGGGCAATTGCGCCTGCAGGTAATCGAAGATGCCGCCGGCAACGATCGCCCGCGGCGGATTGCGGGTGTCGAAGGACACCAGCGCTTCGAGATGCTTGAGGATGTCGTCGAGCATGGCGGTCAGCGTGTCCTGATCATTTCGACGCGTTGACCTCGGCCCAGAGCGTACTGCTCATGCCGAACAGTTTGATGAAGCCCTCGGCCTCCTCCACGCCCCAGTCCGCGGACTGGGCATAGGTCGCGCCCTTGGCGTTGAGCAGGTGCGGCGAACGCACGGCCACCGCATCGACACGGCCACCGCGGGTTTCCAGCACCACTTCGCCGTTGACCATCGCCTGCGAGGATTCGAGGAAGGCTTCGAGGTCGGTCTTCAGCGGATCGTGCCAGAAGCCCTCGTACACCAGTTCCACCCATTTGCGCGCGACCTCGGGCTTGAAGCGGTTCTGCTGCTTGGTGAGCACCGCCTCCTCCAGCGCGCGATGCGCGGCGAGCAGCGCGGTGAGGCCCGGCGCTTCGTACACGATCCGCCCCTTCAGCCCGATGGTGGTATCGCCGGTGTACATGCCGCGACCGACGCCGTAGGACGCGAACAGCGCATTGAGTTTCGCCAGCAACTGCGCGCCGGGCAGTTCGACGCCATCGATCGCGACCGCTTCGCCATGGGCGAAGCGCAGCGTCGTGCGCAGCGCGGACTCGGGCCATTCGGCACGCGGCGCGCACCAGCCGCGTGCGCCTTCGCCGGGGGCTTCCCACTGGTCGATCTCGCCGCCGGACATCGTCAGCCCCAGCAGATTCTCGTTGATCGTGTACGCCTTCTGCTTGGCGCGCACGCCGAAGCCGCGTTCTTCCAGATAGGCCTGTTCGTAGGCGCGGGTCTGGGTGTGCTCCTTCTGGATCTCGCGGATCGGCGCGACGATGCGGTAGTCGCCGCTGGCC
>JAYRTK010000148.1:0-8174 GCA_041919595.1 Lysobacteraceae bacterium | reverse complement strand
TCGCGCCGGGGGTCTGCACGTCTTGTGCGGTCTGCTGGCGGAGCGGGGCGCGACGCGCCTCGATCCGCCGGCGGATGGCTTCCAGCTGCGCATCGGTGGTCACGTTCGCCGGCGGCCCGGCGGCATTCGTCGATGCCGGCGGCGGCGGTCCGGACGCGACCTGCGGCGGCCCCTGCGGACCGGGCGTTTCGCTGCCGGGCGGGGTTTCCTGGATGACGCCGCCCGGCGCGGGAGGCGCAGGCGGCGCGCCCATGGCCGCGATCGGCGGCGGCGCGGCGCCGCCGACCCCGTTGAACACCCGCAGCTCCAGGCTCTTCTCGCCATCGGGGCCGCGGAACACCGCGCGGCGCGATTCCAGCGCCGCGAGGGTCCACTGCGGCGCGGTTTCGACCGGCTCGCCGACCTTCACCCGCACCGGCTGCGCGCCGTCGGCGGCGGGCTTGAGGATCGCCAGCCGGGTCGCGCCGGCGATCAGCACGCTGGTCAGGGTGTAGTCGAAGGTGTTGGCCTGGGCCTCGTCGCCACCGCCGCCGATGACGAAGGTCTGCGGCTTGCGGTTCTCCGCGAACAGCGGGCGGTTGGCGATCTCGTCGTACTGCCCCAGCGGACCCGGGCGCTCGGCGGCGGGAAGCTTCGTCGAGGGCAGCGCCTGCGGTTCGACATCCTCCGGCACGGCACCGAGGCGGCCACCGAGACCGAGCATCGCGAACACCCACAGGCACACCGCCCAGCCGGCGACGCCGGCCAGCAGCCAGGTCTTCGGGCCGAGACTATCGACGCGCATCGGCGGACCCTCCCGCGGCGGGCGCGACATAGCCGTAGAGATCGAAACTCACGTCGACACCGCCGCCGGTGGGCGCCTGGTCGGGCGTGAAATAGAAGCGCTGCGCGGTGACGTTGAGATTGTCGACGAACAGCCGCGGCGACCCGCTCTCGAGCGAATGCAGGACGATCTCCAGTTCGCGCACGCCGCATTGCAGGCGGACCTGCACGATCGCGCGGGCGAAACGCTCCTTGCGCGGCTCGGTCAGCGGCGAACGGTTCTGGATCGCGCAGCTGCGGTTCTTCGGACTGGCTTGCTGGACCGCGGTTTCCAGGCGCTGGATCAGCGCCGCGGTGGCCAGTTCGGTGCTGCCTTCGGCCATGAAACCGGGCAGCCGCGCGGCCTGTTCCCGCACCTCGCCGAGACGCTTGCGGATCTCCGGTGCCTGTTCGAGGGTGGCGCGGGCGCGCGCATCGCGCTCCTTCAGATCGTCGATGCGGGTCTGCAGCTCCAGCATCGGCACCGTCCACCAAGCGTGCACCAGCAGGAAATAGCCGATCAGCAGCACGCCGGCCAGCAGACCGAGGGCGATCCAGCGCTCGCGCGGCGACACCGCGACGGTACCCGGGATCATGGCGCACGCTCCCGGCCGGACGTGCCGGGTTTCGCGCCGCGCCGTCCCTTCTCGGTCGCGACGACCGCCAGCTTGGCTTCCAGGGTGAAGCGGTCCTTGCCCTTGGTCGGATCGGTCATGAGCTGGCCGGTGAGGTTCATCGAATTCCAGAGCTTCGAGCTCTGCAGGCGCTCGACCAGCCGCGGCGCCTCGGAGCTGAGGCCGATGATGAGGATGCGGTCGCCTTCGATCGACACCTTCTCGACGAAGGTGTTGTCGGGCATCCGCCGGGTCAGTTCTTCCAGCACTTCGACCGTGCTCGGCCGGCCGTTGCGGGTCTGCTGGAGGAAACGGAGCCCCTCCACCAGATCGACCAGCTGCTTCTTTTCTTCCGAGACCTTCCGCGCCTGCTGGCTGCGGCGCTTGGCCTCGGCCTCGAAGGCGTCGGCGGCGCTGCTGCGGTTCTCGCGGATCTGCCACAGGCCGGCGCCGGCCGCGGCCAGGATCACCACGCTCAGGGCGAGATTCCAGACCGCGCGTGGATCGCGACGACGGCTGCGCTGGGCGCCGGGCAACAGGTTGACGCCGAGCGGTCGACCGTCGGCATCGACCATGTCGACCCCGGCGAGGGTCGCGGTGAGCGAGGGCCCCAGTCCGGCCAGCGCCTGTTCGAGGCTGGCGCGCGGCACCACCACCAGTTCGGCGTCGATCTGCCCGTCGCCGCGACGGCCGATGAGGCGAGCGTCGTAGTAGACCTCGTCCGCCGCGAAAGGCGTCTGGCGGTCGATCTCGAAGCCGAGCACGTCGCGGAGACGGTCGACGGCCGCGGCCGGCAACGCGATCCGCCGACGCAGGCCGCCGCGCACGGGCAGCAGCAGCCAGCGCGGCAGACTGTTGATCCGCGGCGCGAGCATCCGCGACAGCGGCTCCTCGGCGGCGGCGGACGCGGCATCCCAAGGCAGTTCGGCCAGCGGTCGAAGCGGCGTCTCGCCGGGCTGCGCCGGCAGCGCGAGGACGAGCGAGAGCATGTCGTCCTGTCGCTGCAGCAGCAGGCGCTGCTGGGCCAGGCCGAACACCGCCCGCAACCGCGGCGGCAGCCAGCTGCCCAGAGCGTTCAACCACCAGGTCCAGAAGCCGCGCAGGCCCGGCCACGTCCGGCCAAGGCCGCCCTGCGGCAGTCTGGAAGTCGCCCGGGCGGGCGTCGCGTTGTCGGCGGTCGTGCTCAGAAACGGTCCTCGTTCGATCGATTGCGACGCCGCGCACCCGCGCGCGCCGTCCATTCATGACAACCCGGGCGCCGAAAGGTTCGGCGCCTGCGACTGGACACCAGGCGAGCCGGGAAGGGGCACATTCCGGCGCTCATCGCAGAATGGCGCCTTCTTCCCAGCGGAGCGGGGTGTAGGCCGAGCCCGGCATCCCGCTGTTGCCGGCGCGCACGACGGCGCGCAGCACCGACACGCGACCGCCACGCAACCGCGCCCGGCTGTCGATACTATACGTGCCCGTGCCGGCACCGACGAGCGCCCCGGCCTCTCCGGGCTGCCGCGGGCGCCGCCGTTCCGCCAGCGCCCGTTCCGCATCCACGCCCAGCGCGCGCAGCACCTCGGCGCTGGCGTACTGTTCGTTCGGCCGCCCCTGGCCGCTGTACACGGTGAGATGCGGCGCCAGTTTCTCGAACAGGGCCTGCTCCATTCCCAGCACCAGTTGCAGTTCGGCGACGGTCTCGAACGGCGCGTCCTTGGCCCCGTAGGGCAGGCCTTCGCTGCTGTAGTCGCCGTCCTCGGCACCGCCTTCGGCCTGGGTCAGACTGTCAGGGTCGCGCCAGTCCAGGATCGCCGCGGCGAGCTTGCGCGCCGGGGCCCGTTCGGTGCCGACGGCCTGCATCAGCCCGGCGAGCAGATCGAGATCCGCGCCGTTGATGTCGACCTTGCCCGACTCGTCGACGATGACCACCGTCACCTCGGCCTCGCCGAAGCGCCACGCGTATTCGCGCCCGTCCGGCAGCCACTGCCGGGTCTGGTCGAGATCGACCACGCGGGTCATCGCGTACTCCAGCCCGGCGCGCGCGGCCTGATCGGCGACCACGCCCTGGCTCAGGGTGCGGCCCTGCAGGTATTCGACGCGCGCGATCAAGGCGAAGGCGCCGACCACCGCGGTCAACAGCGCGATCAGCCACAGCACCAGCAGCAGCGCGGCGCCGGACGCGGGGCGGGAACTGCGCACGACCTTCGCCATCAGAACGGCACCTGCGAGAAACCGCCGTAGCTGCCGGCCTGGGGCAGCGCCACCACCACCGGCGGCCAGGGCTCGCCGCGACCGTCGACGATCTCGATCCGCATCTGCATCGGCATGCGATCGACCTGCTGCCAGCGGTCCTGCCATTCGCCGATGCGGTTCTGCGCATCGAGCGCGCGATAGGAGAACCGGACCTCGCGCAGACCGTCGACCAGCCGCTCCGGCGGACGCGGATCGCGTTCCTCGACGATCGCGTTGGCCAGCACCACCGCGAATTCGACCTGCATGCGCAGACCACCGGCGCCATCGTCGACCACTTCGATCTCGTGCAGATGCGGACCGCCGCGACCGAGATAGGGCGGCAGATCGGCGACGAAGCGGACACGGTCGGATTCGCCGAGAAAGCGCGCCGGAATGCCGCTGCGCGGGTCGACCTCGTAGGCGACCGGCAGGGCCGAGGCGATGCGTCGGCGCAGGAAGCCTTCGACCGCGCGCATGCGTTCGTTGCGCTGCGCCTTCTGCTCGCCGCGGGTGGCGGCGGCCGAGGCCGCGCGCAGGGTGGCGAACGCCAGGCTCATCGCCGCGGCCAGCAGCGTGGTCGCGACCAGGATCTCGATCAGGGTGAAACCGGCGGCGGAACGGCGGGCGTTCACGGCACCACCCCCGCCGCATTGATGTCGGAGGGCGTGACCAGACGCAGCGAGCGCAGCCGCAGGGTCTGGCGCGGGCCGCCCTCGCCCCAGCGCAGAGTCAGATCCAGTTGCAGCAGTTGCGGCGCACCGATCACCTGCGCCTGACGCGGCGGCGCGCCGGGATCGCGATACGGAGACACCGCCATTTCCCAGCGGTAACGCCCGTCTTCGAGTTCGCCATCGCGCTGCCCGACCGACAAGGCTTCGCCGATACCGGCCTGATCGAGCAGCGACTGCGCATGCAGCGCGGCGCGGCCGTATTCGTCGGACAGTCGGACCTGCCTGCTTGCATTGGACAGCGATCCCAGCAGCAGGCTCATGCCGAAAGCAAGCAGCCCGAACGCCACCACCACTTCGATGAGCGTGTACCCGCGCTGCCGGTTTCCGCGCGACGTGGATGGTGCCGGCGTCATCGTTCGGTCTCGCCGCGATGCACGCCGACTTCGCCGGTCAGCCAGGTCACGTCGACATTCCAGACGGCGTTCTCGCGGCGCAGTTGGATGCGACCGCCGGTGGACGCGCCATCCTCGAAGAACAGGATCACGCCCTCGCCTTCACGCGCCTGCACCTGGCGCACGCCGGTGAACGAGACGTCGAGCGCCTTGGGCAGTTCGCCGTCGCGGTAGCGCGCACCAGTCCAGGTGCGCTTGCCGGGCACGATGACGAAGCGCTGCACGGTGCCGGTGGCGATCGCCTGCGCGCGCGCGAAGCGCAGCTCGGCCGCGAGCTCCTTCGCCGTGGAACGCAGGCGCAGACCGTCCATGCCGCCGTTCATGGCGCCGAACAGGATCGCGCTGAGCGCCGCGACCAGCGTCACCACGACCAGCATCTCCAGCAGGGTGAAGCCGCGCGACGCGACGCGCGCGGCACGGATCCGATGCGAAGCAGCGCACGCGTTCATCGCACCGGAATCCGTCGCAGGCCGATCAGCCGCCGTAGCGGATGTCGCCGTCGACGCTGCTGCCGCCGGGCTGGCCGTCCTTGCCGTAGCTGATCAGATCGAACGGACCTTCCTCGCCGGGCGAGGTGTACTGCAGCGGCTTGTTGAAGGGATCCTTCAGATCCTTTTCCTGCGCATACGGGCCGAGCCAGCCGTCGATCTGCGGATCGGTCACCAGATCCTCCAGCGAGCGCGGGTATTCGCCGACATCGCCGTTGTACTGCTCGATGCTGGCGGCGATCTTGTCGACCTGGATCTTGGCGAGACGGTGGTTGGCGGTATCGCGGTTCTTGAAGATCTGGCCACCGACGACCGCGAGCACGCCGCCGATCAGCACGATGACGATCATGATCTCGATCAGGGTCATGCCGGCCTGCGAGCGATGCGGCGCGGTGCGGCGGAGCGGGCGGGTCTGGCGCATGTCGGTCATTCCGTTCTGGGGTGAAAACGCGGGAATTTCGATTATAGGGCGGGGGTGGATCGAACGATGAGACCGCCGAACCGCCGGTCGCGTCGCGGCGCCGTCACAGCGCGCCGGTGAGTTCGTACATCGGCAACAGCAGCGCCATGATGATGAAACCGATCACGATCGCCATCACCACCGTGATCACCGGCACCAGCAGCGCCAACATCCTGTCCAGCGCCTGTCCGGTCTCGGCCTCGAAGGTGTCCGCGGTCTTCAGCAGCATCGCATCGAGCGCGCCGGACTCTTCGCCGACCTGGATCATCTGCATGGCCAGGCGCGGGAATTTCCGGCCCTTGCCCAGCGCCGCGGAGAGACCGACGCCGTTCTTCACTTCGGTGGCCGCGGTTTCGACATCGGCGATCAGCGCCTGGTTCCCGAGAATCCGTCCGCCGATGCCCAGCGCGGTGAGCAGCGGCACGCCGTTCTTCAACAACGTGCCAACGGTGCGCGCCAGCCGCGCGGTCTCCATCTTGGCGACGATCGGGCCGGCGATCTTCTGGCGCAGCAGCCATTCGTCGAAGCGGGCGCGGAACTCCGGCTGTCGCAGCCGGCGCGCGAACCACCACGCCGCCGCGGCCGGGATGCCGAGCAGCAACCACCACCAGCCGCGCACGAACAGGCCCAGCGCCAGCACGAAACGCGAAAACAGCGGCAGCGGCGTATCGAGATTCTCGTACATCGCCGAAAACTGCGGCACGACGTAACCGAGCAGGAACAGCAGCGAGAAGCCGACCATGGTCAGCAGGATCGCCGGATAGGTCAGCGCGTTGATGACGCGCCCACGCAGTGCCCGGCTGCGCTCGAGGTAGTCGCCGAGACGCTGCAGGGTGTCGTGCAGACTGCCACCGCTCTCGCCGGCGCGGATCATGTTGACGTAGAACCGCGAGAACGCGCCATGCTGGCGCTCCAGCGCCACCGACAGCGAGGTGCCGCCGCGCACCGCGTCGCGGATGTCGAGGATCGTGCGCCGGGCGACTTCGTCCTCGGGCAGTTCCAGCAGGATCGAGAGCGCGCGGTCCAGCGGCTGGCCGGCGCCCAGCAGGGTCGCCAGCTGCTGGGTGAACTGGACCAGGCGCGCACCGGCGAAGGGCTTGGGCTTGAACAGGTTGCGCCACGCCAGATCGCCTCCGGCGGAGGCCAGACGCGCCTCCATCGGCAGATGCCCCTGCTCCTGCAACCGGTGCGCCACCTCGACGTCGCTGGCGGCCTCCATCTGCCCGTCCAGGACTTCGCCGCGGCTGTTCAGGGCTTTGTAGCGATACAGGGGCATGGGCGTCGGGCGAAGTCCGGGAGACGGTGGTTGGGCGGCCCGTGCGGACGCCCGGGCAGGGGTGGGAGGATATCGACCGCCACCGGCGGATGGGAACCCGCGCGGCAGCGAAGGTTCCCGGGACCGCGCCGGGCCGCGGCTCAGCGCGCCAGGATGTCGCGGTCGATCATCGTCACCAGCCGTTCCACGGTGGCCCGCTGCTCGGCGAAACCGGTGGTCAGACGCAGATAGTGCTCGTAGTCCGGTTGATCGCAGGACAGCATCCCGACGCACAACAGACGCATCACCCGCGAACCGGTGCCGCAATCGTGCCCGGCGCGGCAGGCGGCGACCGCCCAGGCATGCTGGGCCGCGGCCGCATTGAAGGCCTGCGCCTGGGCCTGGTCCGGCCATTCCTGGCGCAGCTTCGGCAACAACAGCGAGAACTCGAACATCGCGTCAGGTTCCGGCGACGCCTTCAGCCTGTCGACGAAATAGCGCACCTGCTCCGGATCGAGATTGACCACGCTGCGTCCGAAATAGCGCATTTCCGCGGTCAGATCCCCGGACTTGGCGCTGCGGTGCAGCCAGTAGTCGGCCGCGTTCGGCGTCTTGCGCAGATCGGCTTCGGCCTGCACGCAGAAGCGCTTGTAGTCGTTGTAGATGCCGACGACCGTGCGCTCCGCCGCGGGCTTGGCCTTCGCGATCGAGGCGATGATGCGCATGGCGCCACGCATCGGTCCGGCGTAGGCGGTGCAGTCTTCGTAGATTTCCGAAAGCCGGCGCTGGGCGACGACGTCGCCGTCGGTGGCCGCCTGGCGGATCTCGACGTAGGTGGCCTCGCGCCACAGATGACGGCGGTGGTCCATCGCCTTGCGCAGACGCTCGGCGCGCGCGACACGTTCTTCCGCGGTCAGCGGACGGGTCACGCCCGGCACCTCGACGACCGGCCCGGCCGCGGTGTCTCCGCGCCCGAACCACCACCCGGCCGCGGCTGCGGCGATGGCCACCGCGATCAGCGCGGCGACGAGAACTCCCTTCTTCATGCACGTCCCCTCATCGAAATCCCCATCGCGTCCCCGCTACGCCTCAGGCGTCCTCGGTCACGCGCAGCACTTCCTCGATCGTCGTCACCCCGGCGAGCGCCTTGGCGATGCCGTCCTCATACATCGTGCGCATCCCGGCCTGACGGGCGAGTTGCTCCAGCTCCCCCATG
>JAYRTK010000147.1:0-8315 GCA_041919595.1 Lysobacteraceae bacterium | reverse complement strand
CCTTGGCGCCCTTGTAGAAATTGCAGTTGGTGCAGTTGCTGCCGGGCTTGAACGCGGCGTGCTTCACTTTGGTCGCGTCCTCGACATAGGCCAGCGCCTTGGCGGTGGCATCGGTGACCGGGAGCTTGGGCAGCGCGGCGGTCGCGGCAGGCGCCGCGGCTTCGGCCTCGAGCGAACGCAGGGCCAGCGGCGCGCTGGCGGCGGCGACGACGGCGATCGTCAGGAAACGGCGACGGGAAGCATCGTGGGACATGGCGGAGTACCGTGGCTGGGTGGTGTGGGAAAGAGTATCCGGCGGTCCCCGCATCGCGTCCTTGCGCTGAATCAATCATCGACCAGACGGACGCCGGCATGCGTGCTCCGGACAGACGCGGATGCTAGCAACCCCCTGAAAATCAGGCTCGAACGCGAATTGTTCGCATTCCCGAATGCCGTGAGGAGGGGATGACCGGCTATCCTGCGCGCCCGATCCCATCACAGGTACCGGCATGCAGGACCACGAGCGCGCCGCGCGGCAATCGCTGATCGACCATTGTTGCGCCATGAACGCCAGCGGACTGTCGCTGGGCAAGTCGGGCAACGCCAGCCTGCGCTGGGGCGACGGGCTGCTGATCACCCCCACCGGCCGCGCCTACGACCGCCTGCAACCGGAGGACATCGTCCAGTTGGAAGCCGACGGCCGCTGCCCGCCGGGCCAGTTGCTGCCGTCCAGCGAATGGCGCTTCCACTGCGACATCCTGCGCTCGCATCCGGACACCAACGCGGTCGTGCACGTGCATTCGACCTACGCCACCGCCCTCGCCTGTCTCGGCCAGGGCATCCCGCCCTTCCACTACATGGTGGCGGTGGCCGGAGGCGCCGAGATCCCCTGCGCCGATTACGCCACCTTCGGCACGCCCGAGCTTTCGGCGAATGTACTGCGCGCCCTGGAGGGCGGCCATCGCGCCTGCCTGATGGCGAACCATGGCCAGGTCGCCACCGGCAACACCCTGACGGACGCCTACGCCCTGGCCCAGGAGGTCGAGAATCTGGCCCGGCAGTACCTGCTGGCCCGCAGTCTCGGCCCCACCCGCGATCTGGACGCGGCGGAGATGGCACGGGTGATCGAGAAGTTCCGCAGCTACGGCCAGCAGCGTTCGGACGATTGAGGCCGTCCGCGTTCATGCCCGACGGGAATGAGCGGAGTCCGATCGTGCATGCGACCCGTCGGCCGGCTCCGCTACACTGCGCGCCATGAACGCCCCCGCCTTCGACCACAACCTGTACGCCGGCTGCGCCGCCCAGATCGTCTCGCATACCCGGGAGCTGGCCGCGAAGGGCTGGACCCCCGCCACCGCGGGCAATTTCTCGATCCGCATGGACGCCAACCTCGCCGCGATCACGATTTCCGGCAAGGACAAGGGCCGGCTGAGCGAAGCCGACATCATGGTCGTCGACATGCACAACCAGCCGGTGGCCACCCATCACCGTCCGTCGGCGGAAACCGCCCTGCACACCCACCTCTATCGCCGCTATCCCGATGTCGGGGCCGTGCTGCACACCCATTCGCCCACCCAGACCATCGCCGGCCTGCTCTACGCCGCCGAAGGCCGGGTCCGCCTGCAGGGCTACGAGTTGTTCAAGGCCCTGCGCGGCCACACCACGCACGAGCAGACCTTCGACCTGCCGGTGGTGCCGAACTCGCAGGACATGGACGAACTCACCGCCAGCGTCGACGCGGCGCTGATCGAACCCAACACCTGGGGCTATCTGATCGCGGGCCATGGTCTGTATGCCTGGGGCAAAGACATCGCCGAAGCCCGCCGTCATCTGGATGCGTTCGAGTTCCTGCTCGGCTGCGAACTGGAGATGCGGCGACTGCGCGGCCAGGCCTGACGCCCGCCCCCGGCGCTCTTCGCAGGAGGGCCTTCAGGCCCGAGTTTTTTGCTTTTGTCGATCAATCAAAAACCCGGGCCTGAAGGTCCTCCCGCAAGCGCAGGCCCAACGCCGCATCCCCCGCCCGCATTGAAGCGCGGCACGCTGTGCCCCATAGTCGGCAGACCCACGTCACCGTCCGGAAACACCACCATGAGCCGCCTGCGCATCTTCGCCGAGGACCGCCCCGACGCCCCCCGCTCGGTCACCCACGATCACCGCGAGATGGCCGAAGCCCTGGCCACCATCGGCGTCGATTTCGAGCAGTGGGAAGCCGCGCAACCGATCGCCCCCGGCGACGCGCCGGAGACGATCATCGCCGCCTATCGCAGCGACATCGACCGGATCAGCGCCGAGCGCGGCTTCACCACCATCGATGTCGTCAGCATCGCCCCGGGCAATCCCAACCGCGACGCCATGCGCGCGAAATTCCTCGACGAGCATTACCACGTCGAAGATGAGGTCCGCTTCTTCGTCGCCGGCAGCGGACTGTTCAGTCTGCACGTCGACGGCCAGGTCTACGAAGTCCTGTGCGAAGCCGGCGATCTGATCTCGGTGCCGGACAAGACCACGCACTGGTTCGACATGGGCCCGGCGCCGAGCTTCGTCGCGATCCGCTTCTTCCAGCAACCGGACGGCTGGGTCGGGCATTTCACCGGCACCGACATCGCGCAGCGGTTTCCGCGGTACGAGGTCGGGCAAGCGGGGTGAAGACGTGCATGCCCCGCCCATGCGGTGGTGAACCGCCATTCTGCACGTGAACGACGATCAGACTCGATCCACCGGCTCCGGACGCCCACATTGCCCATGCTCATCCTCACCGACATCGAAGGCACCACCTCCTCCATCTCGTTCGTGAAGGACGTGCTGTTTCCGTACGCGCGGCGCGCGCTGCCCGGGTTCGTGCGGGAACGCGGGCAGGAACCGGAGGTGCGGCGCTGGCTGGACAGCGTGGCCACGGAGCATGGCGCCGTCTGCAGCGACGATGTCATCGTCGAAATCCTGCAAGGCATGATCGACGAGGATCGCAAACACACGGCGCTGAAGGCGCTGCAGGGCATGATCTGGCAGGACGGATATCGCGGCGCCGATTTCACCGCGCACATCTACCCCGATGCCGCAGCGCAGTTGCGCGTCTGGCACGAGGCCGGCATTCCGCTGGCGGTGTATTCGTCCGGGTCGGTGCCGGCGCAGAAACTGTTCTTCGGTCACACCGACGCCGGCGATCTCACCGGTCTGTTCGGCGGCTGGTTCGACACCGAAGTCGGACACAAGCGCGAGGCCGACAGCTATCGCGAGATCGCGCGCCGCCTGGATCGCGCACCGGCCGACCTCCTGTTCCTGTCCGACGTGGTCGAGGAGCTGGACGCCGCCCGCGAGGCCGGCCTGCGCACCGTGCTCATCGACCGCCGCGAGGACTACCCGCAGCCGCGCCTCGGCGACGCGGCCCACGGCCATCCTCGTGTCGAGCGTTTCGACGCCATCGACTCCGGAGCCTCCTAGTTCCATGCGCACACGCCTGCGTCCGCTGCTGACCTCGCTCGTGCTCGGCGCCTGGCTGTGCGCGCATGCCGCGGGAGCCATCGCGGCCAAGGGCGTCATGTCCGATCCCGGACAGTTCGAGCGCGAACGGACGCGGGTGGCGGAAGCGCTGGCCGCGCTGGCACCGCAGCGCCCGGGGCAGCCGGATCTGTACGCCGTCGGCTTCGGCGGCGACAGCAGCGAAGACGTGTTCCGCAACGAGGCGGATTACTTCGGCCGCCTGATGAGCGAGCGTTTCGGCGCGCGCGGCCGCGTCGTCACCCTGATCAACCACGAGGAAAGCCTGGTCGCCAAACCACGGCCGCTGGCGACGTTGCACAACCTGCGTGCGACCCTGGCCGGCATCGGCAAGGCGATGGATCCGGAACAGGACGTGCTGGTGCTGTTCATGACCCTGCATGGCACGCCGCAGCACCAGTTGTTCGTGCGCATGGCGCCGGCGTATCTGGACCTGATCGATCCGGACGAACTGCGCAAGGCACTGGACGACGCCGGCATCCGCAACCGCGTGCTGGTGATCTCGGCCTGTTTCTCCGGCGGTTTCGTGCCGGCGCTGAAGAACGACGACACCCTGATCCTCACCGCCGCCCACCGCAACCGGCCGTCGTTCGGCTGCGGCGCGGATTCCGACGCGACCTACTTCGGCCGCGCGTGGATGATCGAAGGCCTGAACGCAACCACCGATTTCGTCGCCGCGTTCGAGTCGGCGAAGCTCCGCATCGGCGAACGCGAACGCAACGAAGGTTTCCGTCCGTCGCGACCGCAGATCGAGATCGGCCGGGCGATCGGCGCGAAGCTCGACGCCTGGCGCCAGCAGCTCACCCCGGGACCGACCCTGGCCTACGATTACCCGGCGCCGGTCCGCTCGCCGGCGCAGCCCGTCACCGACCGCGACAAGACCGCCGGCAGAAAGAAGTGATGCCCTGCGCTCAGTGCAGCTTCTCGCCCCGGGCCAGCATCGCCACCAGCGTGTCCACCCGTTTCGCCTTCGTGTCCGGCTTCTTCGCGGTCTGCACCCGCCAGCAGACCGCGTAACGGTTGGCGGCATCGAGGGTCTCGAAGAACGCCTTCGCCTTGCGGTTCTTCGCCAGCGCCTCCGCCAGTTCCGGCGGTACGGCCATCGTCCGTCCACTGTCGTAGGCCGCTTCCCAGCGCCCGTCGGCGCGGGCCTTCTCGATCTCGCGCAGACCGCCGTCGCGCATGCGACCTGCGGCGATCAGTCGTTCGACATGACCGATGTTGATCTTCGACCACAGACTCTTCGGACGCCTCGGGGTGAAGCGCTGCAGGAAATGCACCGCATCGAGGCCGCGCTTCTGACCGTCGATCCAGCCATGGCACAGCGCCACGTCGAGGGCTTCGGCGTAGGTGACGGTGGCGAGGCCGCTGTCCTTCTTCGCGATCTTCAGCCACAGGCCCTTCGAGGCCGCGTTCGCGACCAGCCAGGCCTCGAACGCCGCGGCATCCGCGAACGGCAGCACCGGCAGATCGTCGGGGAGATTCGGCATATGTTCATTCCTCCGCCTCGTCGAGCCGGTAGCCCGTCTCCGCGCGCAGTTCGCCGCGCCAGGCATCGAAGGTACGCACTTCGATGCGATGCGCGCCTGCCGCCAGATCGGTCGGCAGGGTGCCGCGCCACAGATGCGGCGACGGATTGGCTTCCGGCGAACGGTCGTAACCGCGCAGCGCGTCCGCGTCGGCGTCGCGCAGGTTTTCGCGCAGCAGGTTCGGATCGGGCGCCAGGACGCGCCGCATCGGCTTCCACTCGCCGCCGTCGATGCGGAATTCGACGCGATCGTCGCGGCGCCCCATGTACACGTTCGCGTAGACGCCGTACGCGGGATACGCCCCGCGCCGCAGCACCTTCGGCGCGGACAGGCCGATCGCGGCATCGCCCGGATCGCGCGCGACGTGCCAGCGCAGCGCATAGTCGCCACCGCGGACGACGCGCAGACTGGCGTAGCCGTTCGGGGTTCCGTCGGCCATGGTCGCATCGGGAATCCCGGCAGCGTCCTTCACGCCGGTCCAGAATCCACCGCAGGCCGCGCCCGCGTTGTATTCGTGCAGCGGCGTCGCGCCGTGCCAGCCGCTGCGCGCATCGTGCATCCAGTGCTGCTGGGCGTGGCTGTGACCGCTCAGCACGAGCACCCGGGGAACATCGCGCAGCAGCGCGAACAGCCGTTCGCGGTCGGCGTCGCGGAAAGTGTCGCGGCCCTCGGGCTCGAACAGCGGAATGTGCATGCCCAGCACCAGCAGACGATCCTTCGGCATCCGCGGCAGATAGGCTTCGAGGAACGCGAACTGATCCTCGCGGAAGCCACCGATGTAACCGCGCGGCGGCCCCGGGAGATAGATCACATCGTCCAGCCCAACGAACACCGCTTCCTCTTCCTCCCAGGCGAAGGTGTCGGGGCCGAACATGTTGCGATACGTCAGCAGCGAATCCTCGTCGCGGCCGACATCGAAATCGAGATCGTGATTGCCGGCGATATGCAGCCACGGCACGCCGATGCGCCGGGTTTCGGCATTGAGCGCGGGATACAGATCGAGACTGTCGTCGGCGATGTCGCCCAGAGTCAGGCCGAGTTCCGGCGCGCCGAGCACGGCATCGCGTCGCTCGGCGAGCACGCTGTCGACGATGTCGCGTCCGTAATAGCCGACCTCCTTGCCGGTCGCGGTCTGCGGGTCGGCGAACACCCGGACGTCCAGCCGACCATCGCCGGGCGGCGCGCGACGCAGGCCGATGTCGAAGCGCCGCGGCAGCGGGCCCGACGGAATGCCGCCGTATTTCGGCGCCGGGGCCGCCGCCGGGGGCACATGGCGCCAGATCAGCGGCCGGGCCGGATCGCCGCCGGGCAGCCGCCATCCCGCGGGTTTGATCGCGAACACGGTCTGCCCGGGCGAGGTCGGGATCCGATAGCGGCCGGCGGCGTCGGTTGTCGTCAGATCGCGGCCGTTGGAGATCGCCACGTCCGGAATCCCGGGCTCGCCGCGCCCCTGGCGGCCGTCGCCGTCGCGATCGTCGAAGACCGTCCCCGACAGCGGCAGCCTGCGCGCGTCCGGCAGCGTGTCCGCGGCGATGGCCGCATGCCCGGCCGCCAGGATGCTGCACAGCAGCAGAAACGCCCATCCCCGTCGATCACCCACTCGCATCGCCGCCCCACCGTCGTCTTTGAAATCCGCACTGATTATGCCCGGCGGCCCCCGGGTCGGATGTGACACGCTCGACGCGGATCACGAGGCATGCAAAAGTCGTACGCACCCTCTAAGATCGGCGTGGTGCCGGATCACGGAGGGCACGGTCGCCGGACGGCGCTCCGATCAGACTCGGCCAAGGGCCGGCCACGCGATCAGGGACAGGCACGGGACAGGCACGGGACAGGCATGGGACGTGCCTGTTCCGACAATTCGCAAGGGGGAAGGCATGCTGTCCCGACGCACCTTGTCGTGCGCATCGTGGTTGTTGCTGGCGCTGCTCAGCCTGCCCGCGTTCGCACAGTCGCGGATCGCCGAACTCGCGCCGGGACTGTCCGAGCTGTCGCTCGCGCCCTACACCGTCTACCGCCACGACAAGGATCTGACCGACACGCCCGAAGACGCGATGCGTCGCGCCGGCGTGGATGGCCAGTACCGCCCCCTGCCCGGCGGCAGGAGCGCGTTCGGTTTCCAGCGCGGGGCGATGTGGTTCCACATCCGCCTGATCAACCGCAATCCCGGCGAACCGCGCTGGATGCTGGTGCAACGCTACGCCCTGAGCGACCACATCGATGTCTACGCCCGCTACCCGGACGGCCGCGTCGTGCATCAGGCCAGCGGCGACTATCGGCCGTTCTCCTCGCGCAGCATTCCCTACCGCCATCCCAATTTCCGGGTCGAGCTGCCGCTGGGCGAACCGGTCGACCTGTTCGTCCGGGTCCAGAGCGAAAGCTCGATGCAGGTGCCGCTGGATCTCTACACGCCCTCGGCCTTCACCTCGCTCTCGCGCGACGTGCAGTTCATCATGGGCATCTACTACGGCATCCTGCTCGCGCTGTTCGTCTACAACCTGGTGCTGTGGCTGAGCCTGCGCGACGCCAGCTACCTGCTCTACCTGTTCCATATCGGCGCCTTCGGCCTGGTGCTGTTCACGATGAACGGTTTCTCGTTCGAATATCTCTGGCCGGACTCGGTGTGGCTCGCGAACAAGGCCGTGCCGTTGTCGATCTGCCTGGCGCTGATCGCGATGCAGCAGTTCACCCGCGCCTTCCTCGATCTGCCGCGGCGCTTCCCGCGCGGCAACTGGATCAGCCTCGCAATGATCGCGATGTTCGTCGGCCTCGGGATCGCCGCGATCTGGCTGCCCTACCGGATCTCCACCCCACTGGCGGTGCGCTGCGTGATCGTCGGCGTGCTGTGGATCGCGATCGCCGCGATCGTGGTCGTGCGCCGCGGCTACGCCCCGGCAAGACTCTTCCTGGTGGCCTGGTCGCTGTTCCTCACCGGCACCGCCGCGATCGCCGCGCTCGCCTTCGGCCTGCTGCCGAAGAACATGATGACCGAGTACGGCGTGCAGATCGGATCGGCGCTGGAGATGCTGCTGCTGTCGATCGCGCTGAGCTACCGCTATGCGGCGCTGCGCAACGAGAACGAACGGATCGTCAACGAGGCCAACCTCCAGCTCGAACGCAAGGTCGCCCAGCGCACCCAGGAAGTGCGCAGCGCGCTGATGCAACTGGAGGACGCGCATCGCCGGCTGCACGATTCCAGCCGCCGCGATGGCCTGACCGGCCTCTACAACCGCACGCATTTCCACGAAGGCTTCGAAACGCTGCTCCGCAAAGGGCGCGAACAGGGAACGCCGGTCTCGCTGCTGATGATCG
>JAYRTK010000146.1:0-8364 GCA_041919595.1 Lysobacteraceae bacterium | reverse complement strand
GGTCGCCCAGGGCTTGCTGCGCGCGACGCTTGAGCGCCTGGATCTTCATCTCGCCGATCTTGTAGGCCAGCGCCTGCGACGGCCAGGCGATGTAGCGTTCGGCCTCGGCGGTGGATTGGGTCTCGCTTTCGGCGGAGTTCTCCATCATGTAGCGGATCACCTGCTCGCGGGTCCAGCCCTTGCTGTGCAGGCCGGTGTCGGTGACCAGACGGATCGCGCGCCACAGTTCGTTCTGCAGATAGCCGAAATAATCGTAGGGGTCTTCGTACACGCCCAGCGACTTGCCCAGCGATTCCGCGTACAGCCCCCAGCCCTCGGTGTAGGCGGTCTGTCGGCCGAAACGGCGGAATGCCGGCACGTCCTTCAGTTCCTGCTGCAATGCGATCTGGAAGTGATGGCCGGGAATGGCTTCGTGCAGATAGAGATCTTCCGCATCCCAGGTCTTGCGGGTCGGCAGGTCGTAGGTGTTGACGTAGAAGATGCCCGGACGCGTGCCGTCCTCGCTCGGGCTCTGGTACGAGCCGCCGGCGGCGGATTTGGCGCGGTAGGCCTCGACAGTGCGGATCTCGAAGCCGGCCTTCGGCGTCAGCGAGAACTGTTCGCCGATGCGCGCGTCGATCTTCGCTTCCAGACTGCGATAGTGCTTCAGCAGGGCTTCCTCGGACGGGTACTGGAAGCGCTTGTCTTCGCGCATGAACCTGAAGAAGTCCTGCAGCGTGCCCTGGAAGCCGACCTGCTGCATGACCTTGCGGATCTCGCCGTGGATGCGCGCGACCTCGTCGAGGCCGATCTGGTGGATCTGCGCCGGCGTCAGATCGGTCGTCGTGCTCTGACGCACGTTGAAGGCGTACCACTCGGCACCGCCGGGCAGCTTGTCCATGCCGACGCTGTCGCGGGTGGCAGGCAGGTACTCGTTGGCGATGAAATCGCGCATCTTCCGGAACGACGGCATCACGCGGGTCGCGATCATCTCGCGATAGGCGGCGGTCAGGCGCGTCCTGTCGGCCGTGCCGAATTCCGCGGGCATCGACCTGATTGGCCCCCAGAACAGGGTCTTTTCCGGATCGTCGTTCATCACCGCGTCGATCTGCGGCACGACCTTCGTCATCAGTGCGCGCGGCTGCACCACGCCGGCGCGGACGCCCTCGCGCATGCTGGCGATCGCGCTGTCGATCAGGACCGGCAGGCGGTCGCCGCGCGCCAGCCAGTGCTCGTAATCCTGCACGGTCCTGAACGGCTGTGCGCCCGTTCCGGACCCGAGCATCGTCGACAGCGTGATCACGTTGCTCATCTGATCGACCGGCATCATCCAGTCCGGGAACCGGTCCGCGTACAGCGTGTCCTTCGCCTTGCCGACGAAGATTTCGTAACTCGCCAGAGCCTGTCCGCTCAGCCCTTCCGGGCCGATGGCCTCGATCCGCGTCAGCCAGCGCTGCGTGAACGCGCGCGTCTGCTCGCGGTATTCGGCCGAATAGATATCGGGCAGGCGGTCGTTGTAGCGCGGATCGCCCTGGAACGTGGCCCGCACCGGATCCAGTTCCAGCGCCTCTTCCCAGTATTCCGCGTAAAGGCGGTCGAGCCGCTGCGCCTTGGTCTCGGCGACCGCGGTTTCGGCGGCGGTGGCGGTCTGCGGGGCGGCGAGCGCCGGTCGGGGCGGCATGGCGACCCCGATGAGGGCGGTCGCGACGGCGAGCGCGAGCGTCGCGGATGCGCGCGCGGGGAGGGCAGGTCTGGACATCTTCGGACTCCGGCGGAGGGCGCGGCGGGGCCGCGCGGATCGATGCAAGCCTCGCCGCAAAGTCCGAGCGGGGCATCGGCCAAAGGTCACTGCGACGGCGCCCGACCCGCGGCCAGGACCGCGACGACGTCTCCGGACGGACCCGGTGGCGCGGCGAATCCCCGTGCGCCGATCAGTGCGCGGCCGCCTCGCGCAGTCGCGCGGCGCGCTCGGTGCCGAGGTAGGCGGTGATCGCGCGCCGCATCAGATAGATCAGCGGGATCAGCGCGACCGCGGCCAGCATCTTGTAGGCGTAGTTGATCGTGCTCACCGCGAGGAACAACGAGGTCGGCCATTGCTGCGGGCCGAGCACGAAGGCGATGTAGAGCACCACGAAACTGTCCACCAGTTGCGAAACGGCGGTCGACCCGGTCGCGCGCAGCCAGACCAGACGTTCGCCGGTGAGGCGCCGGATGCGATGGAACACCGAGACATCGATCAACTGGCCGAGCAGGAACGCGACGACCGACCCGGCGATCGTCCACAGGCCCTGGCCGAATACCGCGGCATACGCTTTCTGGTAGTCCGGCACCCCCTGGTCCTTCGCGGCGTCGACCCACCAGCCCGCCGGTGCGAGGTGGATCGCGGCGAACGCGAACAGGAAGGCGTACAGGATCAGCGCCACCGCGATCCACGAGATCGCGCGCACGCCGCGCTTGCCGTAGAACTCGTTGATCACGTCGGTGAACACGAACACGATCGGCCACAGCAGGGTGCCGGCGGTGAAATTCAGCGAGCCGCTGCGGCCGAAGAGGTTCCATTCCATCGGCGCGATGCCCAATGTGTCCTCCAGCGCGAAGATCTTCACGCCGATGAATTCGGCCAGCACCGCGTTGACGCAGAAGAACGCGGCGAGCGCGACGAACAGACGGGTGGCGCGATCCTGCAGCGGATGTCCGGTCATGCGCCGGGTGTCTCCTGGTCGATCGTGTCGTCGTCGGGCGCGCGCAGCGGTGCCGAGAACGGAATCGTGTCCGGCGCCACTGCGCCGCCGCTGATGATGAAGCTCATCGCCTGATCGACCGTCCAGTCGGTGGGCGTCATCTTTTCGACCGGCACGATTTCGAGATAACCGGAGGTCGGGTTCGGTGTCGTCGGCACGTACACCGCGGCGAGTTCGCGCCCGCTGCCGGTTTCGCGCATCACCCGGGTGACGAAGCCGAGCGTCTTCATCTCGGTATGCGGGAAGTCGATCAGGACCACGCGCTGGGTGCCGTCGGGCTTGGTCTGCAGAATGTCCAGCAGCTTGCGCGCGCTGCCGTAAATGGTGTTGGCCAGCGGAATGCGTCCGATCAGGCTTTCGAACCAGCCGAGGAGCCGCTGGCCGAGCACCCGCCGGGTGAGCCACCCGGCGAGCAGGATCGTGCCGAGGGTGGCGAGCAGCCCGAGCGCGGTCTTCACCCAGGCCTGGGCCAGCCAGCCGAGGGCGTCCGGTGCCGTCAGCGCCAGGGTCTGCAGCAGCGGATCGATGAATGGACGGCTGATGTCGGAGAGCAGCACGAACACGAACTTGATCACCACCCAGGTGAGCCAGATCGGCAGGAGGGTCAGCAGTCCGGCGATGAACAGGCCCTGCAGACGGCGGCCGAGCGTGGGTGATGAGGTCATCCCGCGATTGTAGGGGGTGTCGCACAGGGCGGGCATGGCGCGGTGTCGCCCGGTCACGGCAGGCTCCGGAGCCTCGACGCCGATGCCCATCGAACGGATCCCGTCGCGACGGGACATGCATGACCGAAAAGTGTGATGAATGCACCATTTGAGACGGGCGACATCTATACTCCGGCCGATACGGAACAGGGAGCGTGGCGATGACCCAGCGGCAGGACGGTGAGGAGACGATCGAGGGCAGGACATCGGGTGGTGCGCCCTGGCGCACCGGGGTCGCGATGTTGCTGCTCACCGTGCTGGTGGGGCTGGGGCATCCGGTGACGTTCTCCGATGCGAACGCGCAGGGCGCGCCCTCGGCGTTCGACCTGATCGGCGACCAGACACCGGTCGACGTGAGCGGGGATCTGCCGGCGCATGATCCGACCGTCGGTCGTCTGGCGGGCGAGGCCGGGGTGTCCGGCGGTGCGGCGAGCTACGAGATTCCGATCGCGGTGCCGCCCGGCCGGCGCGGCATGCAGCCGTCTGTGTCGTTGAGCTACAGCAGCCGCGCGGGCAACGGTATCGCGGGCATGGGCTGGTCGCTGTCGGGGCTGTCGTCGCTGCATCGGTGTCCCTGGACGCTCGAACAGGACGGGCAGATCCGCGCGGTGCAACTGGACGCGCAGGATCGCCTCTGTCTGGACGGCCAGCGCCTGATCGCGACCAGCGGCAGCTACGGCGTGTCGGGCACGACCTACGGCACCGAACTGGAATCGTTCGTCCGGGTGACGCAACTGGGCGGCGATCTGACTTCGACCGCGACCTACTTCAAGGTCGAGCGCAAGTCGGGCGAGATCGCGTGGTACGGCAACGCCACATCGGCGGCCTCGACGGCGCGGGTGATCCCGGGTGGCGCGAGCGTGCCGCTGACCTGGCTGGTGGCGCGGGTCGAGGACCGCGTCGGCAATGCGATGCATTACGACTACACCAGCCACGGCGACGGCGAGACGCTGGCGACGGCGATCTGGTACACGGGCACGCCGACGACCCCGGGCGACCGGCGGGTGGCGTTCACCTATGAGGACCGCCCGAACACCGGCGGCGCGAACGACCGCAGTTCGTCGTATCTGGCCGGTGGCGTCACCCGACAGACCAAACGTCTGAGCGCGGTGACGACGTTCGTGGGCAGCACGCCGGTGCGCAGCCTGGTGCTTGCGTACGGACTGAGCGCGACGACCGGCCGCAGTCTGCTGCAGTCGGCGACCGATTGCGCGCACGATGGCGTGGCCTGGATCTGTCGTCCCCCGACGACGTTCGCATGGCAACACGGGTTGCCGAGTTTCGGTTTGAAGATGGCGAATCTGCCGATGGAGATCAACGGCGCGGTCGTCGACAGCATGGCTTCGATGGGCGATCTGGATGGTGATGGCGTGATCGAGGTACTGGTGAACAACGCCACGATCGTATCCTTCACGCCCGAGCGGACGATTCGCTGGTCGATGGCGGTACCCACGCAATACGGGTTGATCGATCTGGGGCATGGCGGTGCGGACTTCAACCAGGATGGGCGGGTGGATTTCGTCGCCCGCGACAGCACGACCGGCAGGCTGATCGTACGTGCCTGGAGCGGTTCGACGACGGATACGAATTTCGCGACCACGTTCGGAACGCTCTACGACACCGGCATCGCGGTGGACGGCGCAGGCAGCGTTGCCTATGGCGTGAAGCACATCGGCGACATGGACGGCGACGGGCGGGCCGATATCGTGATCCAGAAGGGCTATGGCGGCGAAGGCAACTGCGTCACCAAGGTCCACATCTACCGCAACACGCCGAACGGCGCGAATCCGCCGACCTTCCCCGAGATGGCGATGTACTGCCTCGCCAACCCGCATGTCGGCGATGTCATGTACGAAGGCGAAGAATTGCAGGGCATCAGCGACTTCGACGGCGACGGACTGCCGGATCTGCTGATCTCCTCCAATCTCGATTTCTGGCATACGCCGATCAGCAGCGAGCGCGGCCGGCGGCTCGACCGGATCGCCTTCGGCACCCGGAACGCGAGCGGCTATTCGTTCACGACCAAGGCCTTCTCGACCCTTTTCCCGTCCTCCCATCCACAGACCTCGCACGAAGCGAAGACCGGGTTGTACTCGACCTGGATCGACGCCAATGGCGATGGCCTGAGCGACTGGCTGTACGTGGGCGGCGACGTGAAATGGAAGCTGCGTTACAACCGCGGTGGCGTGCTGGGGCAGGCGTACGACCTGGGCACCAGCGCGGGCCTTGCCGGTTGCGGCGATGGTTCGCCGACGGCAAACGAGCATTGTGCGGAGGTCTGGCAACCGTGGCAGGCGCCGCATCTGGGCGGCAATGATTTCGACGGTGACGGACGCAGCGAACTGACTTTCCCGATCGGGTTCGCGGCCAATATCTGCGTCTACAAGGAGGCCGACAGCGGTGCCTGCCAGGGCGGCGACGGCAGTGGCTATGCGTGCTGGGAGCGCTGGGTGTGCCCGGAAGACCCGGTCACCGGCCAGCCGATTCCCGGCGGCGCCGGTACCGGGGTGACGGTGGACACCGATGGCAACGGCGTGCCGGAGACCGAGATCAATCAACTGTCGATCGGCGCGCGCAAATACGGCTGGCAGGATTTCAGCGTCTACAAACTCAACGCGCTGCGGATCGTGGAGGGCACGAACGGCGTGCCGGTGGTATCGGAAGTCTCGACCGGTCTGCTGTCGCACAGCAGCGCCCGGGGATCCCCCTACGACCTGTATGGCGACGGGCATTCCGACGACATGCTGCTCACCTCGCCACGCTATGGTCTGCGCGACTCCTTCGGCATCCTGACTTCGCGCGGTGGCGTGGCGGTGTCGGAGACGGTGTCGCCGCGCAGCCTGCCGGGTGGTCTGCCGATCCTCAGCGACAATCTGTTCATCAACGAGGCCCTGGGTCCGGGCGCGCAGAAGAACAGCGATCAGATCACGCCGCAGACGCAGGATCTGCTGTCGATGGCGACCGACGGGTTCGGTCAGCAGGCGGTGTGGAGCTACGCGCCGCTTGCAGGCAAGGCGGGCCGCAGTGCCGGCACCTTGCCGCTGTACACGGTGCCGACGATGGCGTCGCAGCGCTACATCGACGAACGCCACATCTATTTCACCTCGTCGATGCCGGTGGTGGAGTCGATGATCCGCAGCGATGCGCTGGGCGGTTACCGCACCTGGCGTTACGGCTACGGCGAAGCGATGTACAACACCCAGGGGCGCGGGTTCCAGGGCTTCCGCACGATCATCGAGGAGGACGTGAGCGCGGGTCTGCGCACGACGACGACGTTCCACCAGAAATTCCCGCTCACGAGCCAGCCCGAGCGCGTGGTGGTGAATCCGGTCGCGCGCAGCGGCGAGGACGGGGCGATCAGCCGGGAACAGTACACGTGGCGCTGCGACCGGACGAACCGCGGCAACGCGAACGCGTGCGTGCCGGTGCTCGGCGTACCGACGCAGTATTTTCCGTTCCTCGACACGAAGGACACGTGGCGCTACGACGGTACGACCGCGCTGGGCACGGAGGCGCCGGCGGTGCTGGGCCATACGCAGGAGATCGCCGCGGACGATGGCGGCTGCGTTGCGGCGGTGTCGAACGTGTCGGGCTACGATGCGTACGGCAACCTGACCGCGCGCACGGTGCGCAGTCGCGACCTGGGCACGGGCTCGGCCAGCGGCACGGCGAACCGGCTGGATCTGCAGTGCGTGAGCGAGACCAGCACCTTCGTGGCCGACACCGCGACATGGTGGCTGGACAAACTGACGGCGAAGACGGCGACGACGCAGGTGAGCTGGGACGCGACGCAGCATGCGCTGCCGTCCGGTGCCGCCAACCCGATCCGCACGGTCAGCAGCAGCTACGTGTGGAACGCGGACCGGACGCTGTCGAGCGAGACGGTGCAGGCGGGCATCGCGAACCAGCAGCGGGTGACGGCCTATACGTATGCACCGTCGCCGAACAACTACGGCCTGCCGACGGGCGTGGCGGTGAGCGCGTCGGGCGACCCCAACGGCACGCGCAGCACCGGGACGAGCTACACCGCGGACGGCTACTTCCCGCTGGCGGTGGTGAACGCGCTGGGCCACAGCGCGACGACGAGCGTGCGCGCCCGCGACGGTCAGCCGGCGCAGATCACCGATGCGAACGGGCTGCGGACGCTGATCGAGTACGACGCGTTCGGGTTCGCGACGCGGAAGAAGTTCCGCGGCGCGACCGATGCGGTGATCCGCGCGCCGGACCAGCGGAGCGCGGTGAGCGGCTGCGTGCTGTACACGAGCTGCTGGCGCCCGGTGGAGCAGTACCAGGTGATGACGGTGCAGGATGGCGCACCGTCGACGATCCAGCGGTTCGACGCGCTGGGCCGGGTGTCGGTGGACGCGGAGAAGCTGCCCGACGGGGTGTGGACGCACCGTTCGATCAACGAGTACGACCCGCTGGGCCGGCTGATCTGGAAGACCGAGCCGCTGCGCTCGGGCGACGCGTCGGTGTGGACGACGTTCTTCTACGACGCGCTGGGCCGGATGACGATGAAGATCGTCCCGAAACAGGGCGAGGACGGCCGCGGCGATCTGGTGACGACCTACGCCTACAGCGGGCGGACGACGAGCATCCAGGTGTGCGGGAGCAACGACAGCGGGACGGGGAACTGCCTCAATCTCGGTCGCACGACGGACAGCCTGGGCCGATATGTCGAGACGAAAGACGCGCAGAACGGACGGACGCGGTTCTGGTACGAGGCCAATGGCAACGTGGCGGCGATCGAGGACGCGAGCGGTGTCGTCACCCGGGCGAGCTACAACGCGATCGGCCAGCGCAGCGGAGTGAACGATCCGAACCAGGGCACGTGGAGCTTCGCGTACAACGCGCTGGGCGAGGTGACGGGTCAGGTCGACGCGCGCGGGATCGCGACCGGGCTGGCGTACGACGTGCTGGGCCGTCCGACGGCGCGCAGC